>NZ_WIJO01000033.1:0-21600 GCF_009496205.1 Streptococcus mitis | reverse complement strand
GGTTTTCGGAACTTTGAAAACTTCAAAAAAAGGATTTTTATCGCTCTAAACATCAAAAAAGAAAGGACGAAATTTGTCCTTTCTCGAGCTTAGCTTTTCTTCAACCCACTACAGTTGACAAAGAGCCCTAAAAAGGAATCAGGTTCTAAAATCTGATTCCTTTTTTCTATACTTTTATTCGGCCAAGGCACCCATTGGATCCCATGGTGCGAGTACAATTGGTTCTGATTCATAGGCAGCTTGTTCTTCTGCTGTCAGCAATTCCTTACGGACAACGATTTGGTAAGTGTATTCGTCCATCCAAGCGTCTGAGGCAACAAAGTACCCATCGGTACCAACCTTGTCTCCCCATGAGTTTTCAACCTTCCACTTGGTTGACTTCCCATTTTCATCCAAATCAACACCTGTCAAGACCATGGCGTGGGTCATCAAACTTTCGCTGTAATCCAAACGTCCAGCCTTGTCTTGAGTGAGTTTAATGTCCATGCTTGATTCAAAGTCATAAACATCTGTCGCAAGGATTCCAGCCTTACGGTTGCTGAGCTGGCCGACATCAGAACCAAACCAAACAGTCTCACCTGCTTGCATTTGGGCAATCGCTAATTCTTTCAAGCGTTCCATCGGTACATTGATGTAACGAACCGCACGGCTACCAACCACATTCCCCAACATCTCAACTGTGTAAGATTTGCCGTAAGGCTTGTCAGCAGTTGGGGCATTGATAACAGAAACATAGTCCTCTAGAGGAAGATTGACATATTTCTTGTAAAACTCTTGTGGTGTGATGCCCTTTTCGCTTTGGTAGTTGTTATCCTTATCGCGATAAGCAAAGTCAAATTTACGTGGTGGAAGGCCTAGGGACATAGCAAGGAAATTAAAGATTTCTTGCAAGAGGTCTTCTTTCTTATCTTGAACAGTCGCGTGGTCTGCGCCAGAAGCGAGCAAGTCACGCAAGATTTGAGCATCTTGGCGAAGCAATTTGTTAAGGACTGCATTTAGCTCACGACTGCTACTAGATGAAACAGACTCAGGGTAAACTGACTTAGGCACGACACCGTATTTCTCAAAGAGAGAAACGACCATATCCCACTGACCACCGTCTTGTTGTGGTGTTTGAAGTAGGAATTTAACCTTACGGCTCGTCAATTCTTGGTCTGCAGTCGCAATGACTTGCTCCAAGAACCAGTTTGATTTCTCATACTTGTCCCAGAAGAAAGTGTGGGCCTGTGACAATTCAAAGTTTTCAAGTTTGTATTGAGAGATAAGTTTGTGGCGGAAGGTGTTGAGAGCCGCAAACATCCAGCAACGACCAGACGCTTTCTGGTTAGTTACCTTGTCCTTGGTCAAATCCAATGAGAAAACAGGTGTATTGTCCACATGGCTTTGGCGACGCTCAAGGGCTGCAAAAATTCCGTTGTGACTAACAGCATTTTCAATCGCTTGGTATTTTACATTTGCTTCATAGTTGGCAAATAATTTATCAGTAAATGATTCTTGAATAGCGTTCATAGATTCCTCCTTTTATTCTACAGTCTATTATAACTCTTTTCACAAAGGAAGCAACTGAAAAACATAAAAGGCAAGGACATTCTTCCTCACCTTTTTCAAATATAAACTAAATTAAACAATACCAGCACGGAGAACTTCTAATTCTTCTTTGGTCAAGCGACGCCATTCTCCTCTTTGTAAGTTATCATCTAACATCAGAGTTCCCATAGTCAAACGCTGTAGGTCTACTACTTCCTTACCACAGTATGCCACCATACGCTTGACCTGATGGAACTTCCCTTCTGCAATAGTCACACGGATTTGGCTTTGATTCTTTTCTGTATCTATAGACACAAGCTCCAGTTTAGCGGGCTGACAAGTAAAGTCTTTAAGAGGAATTCCCTTGGCAAATATATCCACATCTTCTTGGGTCATGATTCCCTTGACGTGGGCCAGATAGGTCTTATCCACATGACGCTTGGGTGAAAGAAGAGCATGGGCAAGCTGGCCATCATTGGTCAAGAGTAGAAGACCATGTGTATCAATATCCAAGCGTCCTACTGGGAAAACTTCCTTGCTCCGAGCAATATCATCCAACAAGTCCAGAACGGTTCTGTGTTTGGGATCCTCAGTCGCTGAAATAACCCCTTTGGGCTTGTTCATCATGTAGTAGACAAACTCTTCATACTCCAGTACTTGCCCATCAAAGTGAATCTCATCTCTTTCTTCATCAATCTGCAATTTAGCTGATTTTTCTTTTTTACCATTTACAGTCACGCGCCCAGCCTTGAGCAAGTTTTTGACCTCAGTCCGACTCCCCACAGCGCAGGCCACTAAAAATTTATCTAATCTCATAGAACTATTATATCATACCCAAAAGGAGGCTGGTACAATGACCAACCTCCTTTTCGTTTCATACTCTTCAAAAATCTCTTCAAACCGCGTCAACGTCCATCTGCAACCTCAAAACAGTGTTTTGAGCTGACTTCGTCAGTTCTATCTACAACCGCAAAGCAGTGCTTTGAGCAGCCTGTGGCTAGTTTCCTAGTTTGCTCTTTGATTTTCATTGAGTATCAGATTTAAGAAATTAACTTCCTCGTCTCCAGAAAATCGCTAAGACAATCATGGAACCTAGTACTGCCGGAATAATGGCAGTTCCTGCTATTATCGGCCCCCAAGTCCCAAAAAGCAAATGGCCTATAAAGGCACCAATCCATCCGAGAAACATTTTTCCAAAACATCCCATTCGCTCTCCACGATTGGTCAGAGTACCTGCTAAAAATCCCACTAGGAGACCAACGAACATACTTCCTAACATATTATCTCCTTAATTTGCCCAATCTCCGTTACGGAAGAGTGGTACACGTGTCCCATCCTCACGGATACCATCGATATCCATTTGACTAGACCCAATCATAAAGTCTACGTGAACATCTGAACGGTTAAGTCCCGCAGCTTCAAGCTCTTCTTCAGTCATTTCTGCACCACCAACGACGCTAGTCGCATAGGCTGCACCAATAGCCAGGTGATTTGAAGCATTTTCATCGAAAAGAGTGTTAAAGAAGGTAATACCTGACTGAGAAATTGGACTTGGATCTGGTACCAAGGCACATTCACCCAAGGCACGCGCGCCAGCATTTTCATAGACAAGGTCTTTCATGACCTGGTCACCCTTCTCAGCAGTGATATCTACGATTTGTCCATCCTTGAAGGTTACTTTAATGCCTTCGATGATATTTCCGTTGTAGCTAAGTGGTTTTGTAGAGGTTACATAACCATCTGCACGACGGAAGTCAGGCGCTGTGAAAACTTCCTCTGTCGGCATATTTGGCAAGAAGCCTTCACCCTGTGCATTGATAGCACCAGCTGATTCCCAAACGTGGTTCTTCGGCAAGCCAAGTGTCAAATCTGTCCCTGGAGCTGTGTAGTGAAGGGCTGAAAATTGCTCTTTATTAAGCATATCTGCCTTGCTCTTGAGGATAGCAGCGTGTTCTTCCCAGGCCTTAACAGGATCTGCTTCGTAGACACGGCAAGTTTTGAAGATTTGGTCCCAAAGGAGATCAACTGCTTCTTCGTCGCTCGCAGCATTTGGAAAGACTTTTTTAGCCCACTCAAGTCCAGCAGCAGCTGCCACAGTCCAGCTGACTTTATTGGATTGCGTTGCGATACGCATTGGCTTCATAGCGAGTCCCATCGCTTTAGCAGAAGCTGACAACTTGTCAGCATCCACACCGTTCAAGGCACCTGGATCAGATGAACGAACCCCTAGACGGCTAGCCTTGTTTTTCAAGAGATAGTTCATCTCAGCAATCTTGTATTCTGGTACATTATCCAGACGCTCCATCGGTGCGTGGAGGAATTTCTCACGGTTGATGACATCATCTGTCCACTGAACGATAACCTCATGTGCACCCAAGGCATAAGCTTCTTTGACGATTAAGTGAGCTAACTCACGTTGCTCCACATCGATAGAGAGAGCCAAAGTGTGACCAGGTTGCACATTAATTCCGTTCGCAACCAATAATTTCGCATATTTTTCTAGATTTTCTTTAAAATTTGGTAAAACCATTCTATTCTTCCTTTTCTTTTTGTTTATTTTTCTTTCAAAGCAGAAAACAATCCTGCTAAAGCAATGGCACCAGACAAGAGTGCTGTTGATAGAAGTATTGTCTGGTCAGCAAGTTCCAATTGATACTCAAACACCTTCTCAGCCGGCCTATCTTCCGCAAAAATTCTTAGTTTCATAAAGATGTTCTCCGTTCTAATTCTTAAAACAACTCATCAAACAAACTGAGCTGGTTATCCTCTGGCATATTGCCCAGAATTCCCATTTCATCCATCTTTTCAACCAAGGTAGATGAGAGGCCACCGCGTTTGCGTAGTTCTGTTTTGGAGAGGAATTCTCCCTCTTCACGCGCTCGTACCAACTGCTTAGCAACGTTCTCTCCCAGACCATCCATTGCTACAAATGGCGGGATGAGAGTATCCCCATCAATGAGGAATTCTGTCGCCTGACTACGATAGAGATCGAGTTTTCCAAACTTGAAACCACGCTCCCACATTTCATTAACAATCTCAAGAGTTGTATAGAGATCGATTTCCACATTAGAAGCTTCATTGTTCTTCCGTTTTTCAGCGATTTCTTCCATTCTTCGCTTAATAGCATCTAAGCCCGCTCCCATAGTCTTGATATCAAATGCCTTGGCACGGATAGAGAAATAAGCACAGTAATAATAAATCGGATGGTGAACCTTGAAGTAGGCCACACGCAAGGCCATCATAACGTAGGCTGCCGCATGGGCCTTAGGGAACATGTACTTAATTTTCCCACAGGATTCGATATACCACTCTGGCACCTTATTAGCCTTCATGGCTTCGATGTAGCCATTGCGTTCCTCTTCGGAAATCTTCAGCCACAAGCCCTTACGCACCCGTTCCATGATGGTAAAGGCCATCTTAGGTTCGAGACCCGCATGCATGAGGTAAACCATGATATCGTCCCGACAACCGATAACAGTTGATAGGTCCGCAATTCCTTGCTTGATCAAATCCTGGGCATTCCCCAACCAGACATCGGTACCGTGGGACAGACCTGAGAGCTGAAGCAACTCTGCAAAAGTCGTCGGATGCGTCTCATCTACCATCCCACGTACAAAGTTGGTTCCAAACTCTGGAATCCCCAGCATACCCGTCGGCGTTCCGATTTGCTCAGGTGTTACCCCTAACACATCCGTCCCAGAAAAAAGGGCCATCACACCTTCGTCATCCATAGGGATTTCATTAGGATCAATCCCAGATAAATCTTGAAGTTTCCGAATCATGGTCGGATCATCATGCCCCAGCACATCGAGTTTGAGGACGTTCTCATCGATATCATGGAAGTTAAAGTGAGTGGTCTGCCATTCAGCCGTCACGTCATCTGCTGGATACTGGACGGGCGTAAAATCATAGACATCCATGTAGTTCGGAATAACGACGATTCCCCCCGGGTGTTGTCCTGTTGTCCGCTTGACACCGGCAGCACCTTGAGCAAGGCGTTCCACCTCTGCATCACGATAAAACTTCCCGTAGTCTCTCTCGTAGCCCTTTACAAATCCATAGGCAGTCTTAGCAGCTACCGTACCAACCGTTCCCGCACGGAAGGCATATTCCTCACCAAAGATATCACGCACATCCAAGTGGGCGCTAGGCTGATCTTCTCCCGAGAAGTTCAAGTCAATATCGGGAACTTTGTCCCCATCAAAACCGAGGAAGGTCTCAAACGGAATATCTTGCCCATTTTTGCTGAGTTTGTGTCCACAGTTTGGACAGTCCTTATTAGGCATATCAAAACCTGAACCATAAGAACCATCGGTGATAAATTCGCTGTATTGACACTGACCACAGACATAGTGAGGAGAGAGAGGATTGACCTCTGTAATCCCAATCATAGTCGCAACGAAACTAGATCCTACAGACCCACGAGAACCAACCAAGTAACCCCGTTCATTGGAACGTTGAACCAGCATCTGCGATGCCAGATAAATCACAGCAAATCCATTCCCCAGAATAGAGGTTAGTTCTTTTTCAATCCGCAAATCGACAATATCTGGCAGCGGATTTCCATAAATCTCAAAAGCTTTCTTATAGGTCAGCTCGGCAACTGTTTCTTCAGCCTTGTCGATGAAAGGCGTATACAAGTCACCCTTAACAACCTCAACAGGTTCAAAGATATCTGCCAAGGCATTGGTGTTTTCAATAACCAGTTTACGTGCCAGTTCCTCTCCCAAGAAGGCAAATTCATCCAACATCTCATTAGTCGTTCTAAAATGAGCCTTTGGAAGTGGTGCTGGTTGGGCATGTTCACCATGACCGATGGTTCGGTTAATCATAGCTCCCTGTCCCAAACTACGGACGATAATTTCACGGTAAATCTCTTCTTCCGGTTCGATATAATGGACATTTCCCGTAGCCAGAACAGGCTTGCCAAGACGGTCCCCGACCTCTATCAAACTCTTGATAATAGTCTGGAGCTCCTCCATATCCTTAACCTGCTCCTTAGCAATCAAGGGAGCATAGATAGCTGGTGGCATGACCTCGATAAAGTCATAATACTTGGCCACCTCAACCGCCGCATCTACACCTTGGGAAACAACTGCGTCAAAAACTTCACCCTCGGAGCAAGCCGATCCCAAAATCAAACCCTCTCGATGGGTATCTAGAACCGTTCTCGGAATCCGTGGCACTCCTTCAAAGTACTTGGTATTAGACAACGAAACCAGCTTAAAGATATTTTTTAGCCCTACTTGATTCTTGACATAAATTGTCGCATGTTTAATCCGAGCTTTTTTATAAGAATCTGGGCTAATCAAATCAATGTTGAGTCTAGCTAAATCGGTCACACCATGTTTTTCTGCCACCTCTTTGATAAAGATGAAGAGCAGACGACCAGTAGCTTCCGCATCGTAGTTGGCCATGTGGTGATGTTCTAAGGCCACACCAAAACGCTTGGTCAAAGGTCCCAAACCATGACGTTTATACTCAGGATAGAGGTTTCTAGCAAACTCCAGCGTATCAATAACTGGCTGAGTAATCTTTGGCAGACCATGACGCTCATAGTTGGCATTCATAAAGCCAACGTCAAAGGTCGCATTGTGGGCAACTAGGACCGTATCCTTGCAAAATTCTTGGAATTCTTTCAAAACTTGTTCTAGTGGTTTGGTATTTTTGACATGGTCATCTGTAATTCCAGTCAACTCAGTCGTAAAAGCTGACAAGGGATGTCCAGGATTGATAAATTCATCAAATTCAGCAATGACATTCCCCTTGTACATCTTAGAAGCCGCAACCTGAATCAAGTCATTATAAATAGCTGAAAGTCCCGTTGTTTCCACGTCAAAGACCACATAGGTCGCTTCTGACAAGTCCATCTCTACTTCGTTATAGACGATAGGAACACGGTCCTCCACGATATTGGCTTCCATACCATAGATCAGCTGGATTCCCGCTTTCTTAGCCGCCTTATAACCGTGTGGGAAGGACTGAACATTTCCATGGTCCGTGATGGCAACCGCCTTGTGTCCCCACTTAGCAGCTGTCGCAACGATCTCTTCTACCTCGGGTAGTGCATCCATGGTCGACATGTTAGTATGAGCATGAAACTCAACCCGACGCTCACCTTCTGGCATCAAGTCCTTCCGCTCATAGTGAACAACTTCCTGCACGTCTTGCACGTTCATAGTCAAATCACGTGTGAAGTTATTCATCTCCACATTCCCACGAACTCGGAGCCAAGAGTTTTTCTTGATTAAATCAAACTTCTGAGCCTCTTCCTCGTTCTTAACCCACTTTTGCATCGAAAAACTTGAAGTGTAGTCCGTCATTTTAAAGTTGATCAAAACACGCCCTGTTCTGGTCACTTTTTGCTCCACATCAAAAACAACCCCTTCAAAGACCAAACGATTTTCCTCCGTCGTCACTTCGATCATAGGAGTAATCTCCACCTTGTCCAACTTTGGTTTAGGTGTAGCTTTTTTAGCTTGAAAATCAAAGGATGGTTTCTCTTCCGCTGGAGGAGGTGCCATCTGTTCTAGTTGTTCCATAGCACGGAGCGCTTCCTCGTTAGCAGCTTGAACAATCTGCTCATTTTCAGCATGAAAGGCCTCTTCCTGCTCTTGTGTCAGGACATCATTCTTCTCTACTTGACAATTAAAAGCTGGAAAACCAAACTTTTCAAGTTGTTTCGCTAAATTAGGAAGGTGATTTTTCTTAAAATGCTCCTTATCAATCGCCTCAGATCCTTCAATAAATAGCTGATTGCCCTCCGCACGAACTCGCAAATTCTGATAAAGGGACTTAAAACCTTGGCTAGCACATGGCCCTTCAGAAAAAGCCTCTCTATAGTAGGACTGCAAGAGTTGATTTGAAAATTCTTGAGACAGAGCCTTGATTTCGAAAATAGCTTTATTGCCTGTCTTAGAAAATTCTTCGCTCAAACCTTTCTTTAATTCTAAAAAGATTTCAATCGGTAAAATATTAGAAAATACGAAATGAAACTCCCACACCCTACTAATTTTATGAACCACAACTCGCTCAATATCAGCCTGTAATAAAGCAGGATCCTGTCTCATTTCAGTAGGTATCCCCAATTGATTCATCAAAATTTCAAAACTATTTGACATTCATTTTCCTCACATTATTCTCCTACTATTTTACCATATTTAGAGGTATTTTCTAAAGACAAAAGGAAGCCACTTCAAGACAACAAAGAATTTTCTTATTTATATTTTTACTACTCATTTAAGGAGATTTACTTATAGAAAAATAATGAGTTTAAGGAAATTAAAAGACTTTCATAACAGTACTCCCAAAAAAGTTAGATAAATAATTTATCCAGAGAATGTAGCTCTATTTTACACATAACGAAAACACCCCGAAAGTTAGGCGGAAAAAATCTAACTTTTGGAGTGCAGTTTACCCTTTATAAAATCTGAAAAGAAATCAGTCACTAACTTCTGCTTTCTCTCTTATGCTTGATAACGTTTCACACCATCTAGATAGGTTGCTACCAATTCCAAATCTTTATCTAATACGATAAAGTCTGCGTCGTAGCCTTCACGGATTTGACCACAGACATCATCAATGTGAACAGATTTAGCTGGGTTAAGGCTAGCCATCATGACCGCTTCGTGTGGATTTGCAATACCCCACTCGACTACATTTCTCATACCATCTTTAAGTTTGAGGATAGAACCTGCCAAATTACCAGTAGATTTGAGACGTGCAGTTCCATTTGCTACTACAACAGGGAATTCTCCCAACATATAGTCACCGTCTTCAAGCCCACCAGCTGTCATACAGTCCGTAATAAGAGCGATGTTTTCTGTCCCCTTTTGCTTAAGTAAAATCTCACAAGCTTTTGGATCTACGTGATAACCATCACAAATCAATTCTGCGTAAGTATGTGGGAGCTCATACATAGCTCCTACCATACCGAGTTCGCGGTGTGTTAAACCACGCATCCCATTATAGGCATGTACCCAAACACTAGCTCCAGCATCGACTGCCTTCTTAGCTTGTTCAAATGTCGCATCTGAGTGTCCAAGTGCAACTGTCACACCTTCACCTGTAATAGTACGTACAAAATCTTCCACCCCATCACGTTCTGGTGCAATAGCGATTTTATTTAGCATCCCTTTTGCAGCATCCTGCCAAGAATGAAACTCCTCAACACCCGGGTCTCTCATATAAGTTGGATTTTGTGCCCCCTTAAAAGTTTCTGTGAAATATGGACCTTCATAATAAATTCCACGAATCTTAGCACCTGTTGCTTCTTTATAATGGTTTCCAAGATTTTCAGTGACTGCAAGCAATTGCTCATAAGTGGCTGTTAAAGTTGTGGGCAAGAAACTGGTAACACCGGTACTAAGAAGTCCTTCACTCATAGTATGCAATGTACCTTCAATGTTGTTGTCCATCACATCTACACCTGCATATCCATGAATATGAGTATCCACAAGACCTGGTGCAATGCTATAACCAGTATAGTCAAGAACCTCTGCTCCTTCAGGAATTTGATCCACATGTTTCCCAAATTTGCCATCAACAAGTTCTAAGTACCCACCGCGACGAATGCCAAATGGATAGAAAAACTGATCCGCTTTAACGTAATTAGGCATAATAATGACCTCCTTAAAAGATTACTTTTGATATTTATTATGTCAATTACATTATAAACCTTTCTGATTCATTTGTAAATGGTATAGACCTATTTTCTAGAGATATTTTAAAAGAGCTGGATTTCTCCAACTCTTCTCTTTTTAATACAAGTTATTTTGATTTGACTGGTTTGTCTTGAGCTGTTTGCAAGGCTGTAGCAATGGTATCTGCATACAATTTTGCTCCTGCTTCAATTTTGCTATTGTCACTTCCAAAATGGACTTGGTCTGTTCCAGTCCAAATTTCTGGATGTTCCTTAGCAACTTGATTCCAATCAGCAACTGTGATATAAGGTGTCTTCTCTGCCAATTCTCTCATATAAGCAGCAGCCTTCTCAACGATTGCATAGGTCTCTTTTGTTTTATCTCCTTCATAAGGTGTCACCAAAATCATATGGTGGCCCTTAGGAAGATTTTTTACGATACTATCCCAATCTTCCTTGTAATTTTCAGGATTATTTACCCCAGTCGCAATGACCACCATCTTAGGTAAAAATTTATTCTGGCTATTATTTAGCATGATTTCATTGGCAGTCTTAGTTGTTCTGCTAACTTGTGCATTAATCTGTGCTCCAGGAAGAGCTGTCTGCAAAGCTGTATTTGCCCTTAGAGCCACCGAATCACCAATTAACATAGTACCATCAGCAATTCCTAAACTATCAGCTTCTGCTCGTTCTGCCATCACCTTGGTCTGGCTAATATTTGTTGCAGCTTGCTTCAAGCCATTGACAGTTAAATCTGTCTCAAACGCTCCCACTTGTGGTGCCAACAAAGTTACTAAGAGGACAATGAAGGCCAAGATTCCTGTACTTGCTGCAAGGATTGTTTGAATATAAGGCAGGGGACGAAGAGTTTGTAAAATAGGTGTGCTCTTTCCTGCAATCCAAGGTTCCAATACATAAAATGAAAGACTGGCAAATCCATAAGAACAAATCAAAGTCAGTAACACAGCAAAAAGATTTGATGTCAACTGTGAGAAAATGATATAAAAAGGCCAATGGAAGAGATAAACTGCATAGCTAGTATCTGCTAAAAAGCTGATAATCTTTGGCTCCTGCACGTTAGGAGTCTTTTCATGTAAGACACGCGCCGCCAGAATCATAGCAATGGCTGCAAGACTGGCAAGCAAGAAGCCCATAAGATAGGCAAAGAGATAGGTAAATTTGACAAAGAAGGTCAAAATGAGTAAAAAGCCAAAACCTCCCCCAAAAACTAAAAGGGTCTTGCTTAAATCCCAGATTTTATCCAATTGCTTAACTAGGGAAGTCGTCTGACGAACGCCTACAATCGTTGCTAAGATACTTCCCAAAAAGAATGGATAGACATGAGTTAAACTGGAGAAATAAACAGATGAATAAGAGGTTACTAGAAAACTACCAATAAACATGGAGAAGAAACTAATCAAGAAGGCAACAGCAGATAGGAGAAAGACCATCCCTCTCAACTGACCATTTGATTTCGACTGCTTAGATAAGAACCAAACTGCCAATCCCCAAAGAATATAGTAGTGCACCTCAACAGCCAAGCTCCAATTATGGACAAACAAATGAGGAATGAACTGAGATTCATAACTCCCACCTGTTAGGAGCTCATAGAAGTTAGTCATAAAACCTAAGACACCCGCAATCTGACCCCCAATTCCAGCCACATAATCTTGGCGAACCAAAAAAGTAAAAGGCATGGTCACCAAGACCATCAAAACCACAGGTGGCACAATCCGATAAAAACGTCTCCTAAAAAATCCAATCAAGTCAATCTCATGATTTTTAGAAAATTCTTCGATGAGTAGGGCCGTAATCAAGAAGCCTGAAAATGTGAAAAAGACATCTACCCCGAAAAATCCTCCAGGAAAGATAGTCTGAAAGAAATGATACAAGAGTACCAGGAGTAAACCTGTAATCCTAATCAAGGAAAACCATTTAATGCGCATACGAGTTTATTCTTCCTTTCGTTATACACTTTATTCTATCAAAAAAAGAAGAAAAATCCCAAGAGAAAACTTAGGATTTTTAGCTTATATCTATTCCATTTTAGAAATTGCGTCCTGACTTATTATAACCATATTTTTCAACAAAATACTCACGGAATTCCAAAAGATTGTCATCCATGATGGCTTGTCGAACTTGCTTCATCAGGTTAAGCAAGAAGTAAAGATTGTGGTAGCTAGTCAAGCGGATACCAAAGGTTTCATCAGCCTTGAGCAGGTGACGAAGATAAGCGCGTGTATAGTTCTTACATGTGTAGCAATCACATTCAGGATCCAGTGGCGTAAAGTCCTCAGCAAACTGAGCATTTTTGACAACCAAACGACCTTGACTGGTCATACAAGTCCCATTACGAGCGATTCGAGTCGGCAAGACACAGTCAAACATATCCACCCCACGAATCACCCCATCAATCAAGCTATCTGGCGCTCCCACCCCCATCAAATAGCGAGGTTTATTTTCAGGCAGCAGTTGAGTTGTAAAGTCCAAGACTGCATTCATCTCTTCGTGGGTTTCTCCCACCGCCAAACCACCGATAGAGTAGCCTGGGAAATCCATGCTAACAAGGTCATGAGCCGATTGGCGACGCAAGTCTTCAAATCCTGCCCCTTGCACAATCCCAAATAATCCTTGGTCATGCGGACGACGATGAGCCTTTAAACCACGCTCAGCCCAACGGCTGGTACGCTCGATTGATTTCTTAACGTAGTCGTATGGTTGATAAAACTGAGGACATTCGTCAAAGGACATCATGATGTCTGAGCCCAGATTGTTCTGAATAGAAATGGCTTTTTCTGGTGATAGGAACATCTTAGAACCATTGAGATGGTTTTTAAAGGTTACCCCTTCTTCTGTGATATTGCGGCTATCTGCTAAGGAATAAACCTGAAAACCACCACTATCTGTCAAAATAGGCTGGTCCCAATTCATGAACTTGTGGAGACCACCTGCGCGTGCGATGAGTTCATCTCCAGGACGAAGCCAGAGATGATAGGTGTTTGACAGGATAATTCCCGAACCCATCTCCTTCAATTCTTCAGGCGACTGAGTTTTGACAGTGGCTTGAGTCCCAACTGGCATAAACATAGGTGTTGGGAAGGTCCCGTGGGGAGTGATGATTTCTCCCAGACGAGCACCCGTGTGTTTCTCTTTCTTAATCAAACGATATTTGATTGGTGAATCTGACATTTTTTACCTCCGAAGCTGGGAAAGACAGTCCCAGTTCATACTCTGTGCCCAAGGGCATACTGTATGATTTTATCAAAAAAAGCAGGAACTGTCACGAACTATGGTATAATGAGAGAATGAAATACCCAAAAATTGATTTAAAAACCATTCGTCTGCAAGCTAGACAATTTCAAGCTGAAAATCCCCGCCTCTTTCTCGTCTATCTCTTACCTAGCATGCTGGTCATCTTATCTGGCTTTCTCAATCCCTTAGAGCGTATCAACGAGGCTATTTTAGAACAATCCTTTTTAAGCGTGTTTGGCCATGTATTCCAAGCCTACCTCTTTCCACTATTAGTCTCCTTTATCGGGACAATACTTCTAACCAGTTCAGTCTATACAACCCTGAAACTCATCAAAAATCCTGATACAGAACTATCTGTCAAAAATAGTCTTACTCTCTTTAACGAAGCGCACTTTTCACAAACCTTTTTGACTCTTCTCCTCAAACGTTTCTACCTCTTCTTATGGAGCATTCCTAGTTTGCTTGGAATTTACTTCCTTTTTTACAGTAGCTTTTTAGCAAAGAAATTCGTAGGTCTTCATCCTGAATTTCCTAATCTGGATCTCACGTCAATTGAAACCGAGCACTTCCTCATGATCTTTGGTCTTTACTTTCTAGCAAGTATCCTCTTGATGATTGTCGGAAATAGTCTCTATATTCCACAATACTATGCCTATTCACAGGTAGAATTTCTCCTCTGTGACACCCTAGACTTAGGACAAGCCAAACCAGGACAAATCCTTAAAACCAGCCGTTTCTTAATGAAAGGTTACAAATTTCAGCGCTTTGTCCTAGACTTACAACTCCTTCCTTGGTATTTCCTCAATTGGATTACCTTTGGGATTGCTAGTTTCTCACTCCTACCCTACATTCAAATCAATAAAATGATTTTTTACCGAGCAGTATTGGCTCGAAAACGTCCAAAAGCTTGAAGGTTTTCCCTCAAGCTTTTTTCTATCAATGAGTTTCTCCGCCTACCAACTTGAGATCCTGATCTCCATGTTCTATAATAGCCCCGATTGCTGCTTCTATCCCTCGCATAATGTCCACTAAACTCATAGCTGGAGCGGTCGGTCGATTCACCACCTGTTCCATCATATAAGGAATATGCATAAACCCTGCCCTAACATGTGGAAATTTCTTTTCTACCAAATAGAGGACTTGATACATCAAATGATTGCAGACAAAAGTCCCTGCAGTATTGGAAACAGAGGCCGGCAATCCCTCTTTTTTTATAGCTTGAACCATCGCTTTAATCGGCAGACTACTAAAGTAGGCCGGAGCACCGTCTGGGCGAATGGGAAGGTCAATCGGTTGATTACCCTCATTATCAGGAATGCGTGCATCATCTTGGTTAATGGCCACTCGTTCAGGCGTCAAGCTAGTTCTTCCACCAGCTTGACCGATACAAAGGACAAAGTCCGGTTGATAGTGGTTCATCTCTTCTTCCAATACTTGAGCCGATTTGTGAAAGACTGTTGGCACTTCTAACCAACGGACCTCAGCACCATGGATTTCAGCTGGTAAACCTTTAATGGCCTCCAAAGCTGGATTGACCTTTTCCCCTCCAAAGGGCTCAAAACCTGTCACTAATACTTTCATTTCTAACTCCTCAAAACCAATTTAATGAAACTATTTTCTTAAAGACAAGTATAACATATTTCCCTTATTCTGGAGTGAAAAGGACTAGCGAGACTAGAACCGACTTTTAAATTTATTTAAAGAGGAAAATACTAATCAAGGCCAAAATAGCTGGTCCACCCTGCTTTAAAATAATTTTCTTATCTGCTGTGAGAGAGCCATAAGCCGCAGCACCTATCACAAATAAAACAAAAATAGTCACAATTTCTAAATTCTGTGAGAAATAAATTCCATACAAGAGAAAGACTCCTAGCAAAGCATTATAAATCCCTTGATTTTTAAACAATGAACTTACTGACGGACGAGCCAGTTCTTCCTTGTCCATGTTAAAGACACGACTAGTCGCATCTGATTGCGTTGCAATACTTTCCAAATAAAAAATGTAAAAATGCTCCAAAGCAACAATCGTTGCTAAAATGATTGTAATAATTGACATCTACTTCTCCTTAAATTTCTATATTCTCAATACCCAAAACCAATTTGTTTACTAAACGGCTGAGTTCTGTTTTTTCAGATTCTGTTAAGATACTTTCCATCTCTTGCTTAATCTTGATATGTTGCCGAGGGGGATTCACCACTAACTGCTCCTTGGCATACTTCGTAGCCTCTACCAACACTTCCCGCTGATTTTCAGGATTACGATGACGCTCCACCAAACCTTCCTTTTCCAGAATTTTGAAATGTCGGGTCAAAGCAGCCTGATCAATCTTCAAACGCTCCTGAACCGCTATTTGATTACAAGGGGAATGCTTCAGCAAAAATAATAAAATCTGATACCGTGTCAAACTAATCTCAAGTCTTTTTTCAAACAATTGCGTACTCGCTTGCTCAGACAAGCGGAGTTGATAAAGCAGATCTTGAATCTCTATCATTTCTTTTCTCTTTTCGATTGATTTATCAATAATTGACTAATCAAGTATAATATAAATTAAAATAGATTGCAAGAACTATGCTTGGATTATTACAAAATACTAACTTCCATTTTCCATTCAAATTGATACTCAATGAAAATCAAAGAGCAAACTAGGAAGCTAGCCGTAGGTTGCTCAAAGCACAGCTTTGAGGTTGCAGATAAAACTGATGTGGTTTAAAGAGATTTTCGAAGAGTATGACAAAGAAAAAAACGAACGAGAATCGCTCTCTATCACGAAAGCTAGATATCATTCGTAAACATTATATTATCAAATCTGATTTATCCATTCATTGAAACGTGAACATGGTCATGGTGGTTTTCTGTCACACTACCACGGTCTGGCATTGGGTTCCAAGTATTAGCTGGTCCATATTTGCTATCGAATGGAGCATAGAAACGTTGTTTCCAAATAATGTAACTAATTCCACGACTAGCCATATTTTTGATTGCATATTCCGCAATCTTATCCCCTAATTCTGAGCTTTCTGGTACCATAAAGTCGATAGCCAAACCTTTTCCGTGATCTCCACTGTCTCCTGGACGGTAACCACTAAAGGATGTGATGCCAAACAAGTTAGCAATTTCTTCTTTAAAGGCAGCTGTTTGTGGTTGAAGGCCTGCATTTTCAGATTTCGCTACCGCAAGTCCAGCATAATCGGGCGCTGCTGGAGCCGCGTAAGTTGTTGAAACTGTTTTCGCCTCTTTTGGTTGATAAGTAGAAACTGCTGCTGTAGCTTCACTTGATGATGCTACTTCTTTTGCTTCTTCTGAACTTGTTGTAGTTGTTTCGGTTGCTTTTTCTTCAACTGGTGTTGCAGTTGCTTCCACTGCTGATTCAGCTTGAATGCTTGCTTGTGTTTCCTGCTTCTCAGCTGGACTCGTTGCCTGAGGAGCTGCTTCTGCAACTGCATTGCTTGTCTCGGCTGTTTGCTCCTCTGAAGCAGAAGTTCCTGTAGATGGCGCGACTTCTTCTGAAGTAGTCACTGTCTCTGTAACTTCTGAACTTGTTGCTACTTCTTTTGTACTTGTAGTTTCTACCGCTTTTGGAGCTTCTGCAATTAGTTGAGAAAGATCTGCAACTTGAACAGTTTGATCATCAACGGTCACTTGATTGGTTGTCAAATCTGCTGTCGCAGTTGTCACTTCTTCACTAGAATCTGCTTGAGGTGTTTGGATTTCAACTTCCGTTACTTCTTCTGCTTCATTGACGGTCGTTGTCAAAACAGTTTCTGGGAAAATCAAGTCCATATTCGTGATTTTATTCAAATTCGCAAGAACTGTGACATCTACACCCAAGGCTTCTGCAATAGTGCTCAAGGTATCACCATACTGAACAGTATAACTTGTTTTGTTGTCCGTTTTAGTCAAATCGTTTTGGATTTGCTCAACACTACGTGCAGTCCAAAGAACTTCTTCTGCTTGAGTTGCCAATACTGGGGCAAATGACAAGGCTACCGTTGAGGCTAATAATATTCTTTTCTTCATTCTTTCATATTCCTTTCAAATGAGTACCTGTCTATCATAACACAAAAAAAGCAGAAAAAAAGCCCTCTCAGGCCTATTTAACAGAACTGTCTATTCCTTGTAACAAACTCGGTTACTTGAAATAGTTTGTTAGGTCTCTGTCACAAAACTGAAACAATCTTTTTATCGCACAGTCTCAAAAATATGGGAAATATCTGCTAATGCTTGAATCCTGTGATTTCCTTCATAAGTTGACTCTAAAAAGTTAATACTTTGAATCCCACTATTCTGGGCAAATTCCACATCCAGAGTCCGATCCCCTATATAATAAGTATTATCATGATTCAACTGATACTTGTCTATCAGATAGTTAGCCGCTTCTGGACTTGGCTTCCGCGCAAAGCCACTCTGACTGGTTAAAATCTCCGTAAAATAGGACTCCAAACCCAAGTCTCTGAGAATTGTAAGAGCATTGTCTCCCTTATGAGTGTAAACAAACTGCTGAATTCCTGCTTGGTCTGCCCAAGCTAGCATCTCACGCGCACCTGGCATCAAAACTACCTGAGCATTCTTCTCAGCCAAACTCTGGGCACGCACCTGATTTAGCATTTCCACATCCAGCTTTCTCTCTTCTGCCACCTGCACAAGTAAATCCTGCACAGAAAACTTGAGAATAAACTCCCTCACCTGCTCCTTATCATAAGGAATAGAAAACTGAGCAAAAGTTTCCTCAATTCCTGATAAAATCGCTTCGTAAGAATCCAATAAAGTCCCATCTAAATCCCAAATAAAAGCTGTTTTTTGCATTTCCTATCCTTTCAAGCTCATATAACGCTGGTAACGGTAACGTAGAAATAACCAACGAAAACCATTATCCAAAAGGGTTCCGGCCCAAATACCGGGCAAGCCCCAACCAAGCACAATCCCCATCAGATATCCTGTTCCAATGCGGATACACCACATTCCTATACTTGTCGCATAAAAGGGAAGCCGAGCATTGCCCAAACCCTGCCAGACTGCTGTATAGATGACTGTTCCTATCGTCATAGGAGTACCAAGTAGTGAAAAAAGTGTCACTAGCACACTAGCCTCCACCGCTAGAGAATCAGTCGTATAGAGATGAGTTAGTGGTATACCCAAGGCATAGACACTAAGCGTCAAGGGCAACATGAGAAGCAGAGAAAGCCAAAAGGTTTGCTTGCTCAAATTAGCTACTCTTTCCCAATTATCCTCTCCAACTGCTCGAGCTACCAGCATGACCGTTGCAGTAGCGACGCCAAAGGCAGGCATATAGTTAAACTGGGTCAAGACTTCTCCGACTGCATTTCCAGCCACCGCCTCCGTTCCAAAAGAAACAACCAAGGCAATGATCACGACATCTCCAGCCCTCATCATGAGCCTCTCTCCAGCTGCTGGCAACGCTAAGGTCAATAGTTCCTTATCTAAACCAAAAGTCGGTTTCTCAAAAGGCAACTTTAATTGCGACCATAAAATCACAAGACCTACCAAACGAGACAGAATTGTCCCCCAAGCAACACCAGCTATCCCCATATCCAGAACAAAAATAGCTAGACTTGAAAAAAGAATATTCAAGGCATTGGATAAAAAACTAACATAGAGAGGCAGACGTGGATTATGCGTTGCACGAATCAAGGCTCCCAGACTAGTCATTAAACCTAAGAGAACAATCGATCCGCCCACCAAGGATAGGTAGAGTCCACCACTCTCAGCTACATCTCTCTCCGTCCCCAAAAGTCCTATTATCTCTTTCCCAGAGATGATAGACAAAGATCCTAAAAGGAAACTTAATAGTAAGGTAATCTTCAATGCCTCAGTCACATGATAGGCTAGCATAGATTGATCCTTCTGCCCCAAATTTTTTGAAATAACACTGGAAATAGCAGCTCCCAGAGCGATGAAAATCGCCTGATAAATCGTGATAATATTGCCAGCTACTGATACACCCGAAATAGCTATCAAGCCCAAGTGGGCTACCAAGTAACTATCCACCATCCCCATGAGCATCTGCAAAAAGTTTTCGCCCATAGCTGGCAAGGCAATATTAAGAATGTCTTTATTTTTCTTAAACAATCCTTCCTCCTGATGAAAAGAAACTCAGTTGGTTTCCCAACCGAGTTTACTCCCTCTGTCTTAAAGTCCTAGATAAGCCTCAACCGCTGCTTGCATATCAGCAGCTGCCACTGTTGTCTTGTGACGAACAGGAGCTGTTTCAAGCCCGTCAACTGCTGGTGGCACTGCAACTCCTGAAATATCATGTAATTGAGCCAAGGCTTCAAAGTCAGTCAAGCCTACTTTACCTGTTACAGCTTCTACTGCAACCACTGGGAACTTGTATGGACTCGCTGTTGAAGCAATCACTGTCTTAGTCACATCGCCAGTAGCCGCTTGGTATTTCTTATAAACTGCCGAGGCAACCGCCGTATGTGGATCCTCGATATAAGAATCTGCCTCATAAATACGCTTGATTTCTGCTGCCGTTTCTTCCTCAGTCGCATATTCAGCTGCAAAGAGGTCCAAAATCTCTGCATCAAAGTCTGTCAACTCATATTGTCCTTGCTTGTTCAAGGCATTCATGAGTTCAGCTGTTTTAACCGCATCATTACCTAAAAGATGGAAAATCAAACGCTCCAAGTTTGAAGATACCAAAATATCCATAGATGGACTAGTAGTCACTTTAAACTCACGTTTCTTGTCGTAAACACGTGTCTTGAAAAAGTCTGTCAAAACATTGTTGTCATTTGAAGCACAGATTAATTTGCCAACTGGCAAACCAATTTGCTTAGCATAAAAGGCAGCCAAGATATTTCCAAAGTTTCCTGTTGGTACTGTGAAGTTGACCTTTTCACCAGCTACAATCTCACCAGTCTTAACCAACTGAGCGTAGGCATAAACATAATAAACAATCTGTGGTACCAAACGACCAATATTCATAGAGTTAGCTGATGAAAATTGCAACTTGTTGGCAGCCAATTTTTCACGAAGGGCTACATCGTTAAACATATGTTTCACATTCGTTTGCGCATCGTCAAAGTTACCGTCAATGGCGATAACATGAGTATTGTCGCCAGTCTGAGTGGTCATTTGCAACTCTTGCACCTTGCTGACACCATCTTTTGGATAAAAGACGATAATCTCAGTGCCAGGTACATCCGCAAACCCTGCCATAGCAGCTTTCCCAGTATCACCAGATGTGGCTGTCAAGATGACTATTTTGTTCTCCAAACCATGCTTTTTAGCAGCAGTCGTCATAAAGTATGGCAAGATAGACAAGGCCATATCCTTGAAGGCAATCGTTGAACCATGGAACAGTTCCAAGTTGTATTGCCCATTCAGTTTCACCAATGGTGCAATAGCTGGAGTATCAAACTTGCTATCGTAGGCATTGTTGATACAGTAGTCCAACTCCTCAGCTGTAAAGTCATCTAAAAAGGCTGACAAAACTAACTTAGCAACTTCCTGATAAGAAGCATCTTTCAATTTGTCAAAGTCCAAATCTACCTTTGGATAAGTGACTGGTGTAAACAAACCACCATCCGTTGCCAAACCTTGCAAAATTGCTTGGCTAGCAGTTACTGTATTGTTGGCATCACGTGTTGATTGATAAACTAATGTCATTACTCTCTATCCTTTATCTATAGTCTCTTCCATTATATCATGATTTTTCAGAAAATTCTCCCTTTGTAAGAGAAATTATAGTCCCAATTCTTTCTGGTAACTTCTCAAAGTAACTTCCACTTGGCTGGTCAAAGTGGAAATTAGTCTAAAACGGATTTTTATGGTGGAATTAAGTGTAAGACGTTTGAGTTAGAAATGAGGTCTACTATGACAAAAAAGAAACACCTTACACTTTCAGACCGTAATGACATCCAGCTAGGTTTAGAGCGCGGGGAAACATTCAAAGCTATTAGGCAACTTATTCTAAAAGACCCAACTACTGTTTCTAAAGAAGTCAAACGAAATAAATAAATTAGAGACTCTACCTCTAACAACCTTCCTTGTCCTCTACTCGATAAGGATACCTTTGTCTGTAATGGATGCCCTAAAAGAAGACAAAATTGTGGATTTAAAAAAATCTTCTACCTCGCTAAGCAAGCTCAAAAGCAGTACGAACAAACTCTTGTCGAAGCTCGTGAAGGAACTCCCCTCAATTCCAAGACCTTCT
>NZ_WIJO01000032.1:0-22156 GCF_009496205.1 Streptococcus mitis | reverse complement strand
CGAGGTAAGGGATCTTAGACGGTTTTTGAAAGTCATATTTCTTCATTTGACTTCCACACTCAGGGCAAGATGGGGCGTCGTAGTCCAGTTTGGCGATGATTTCCCTGAGTGTATCCTTATTGATGATATCTATAATTTGAATATTAGGGTCTTTAATGTCTAGTAATTTTGTGATAAAATGTAATTGTTCCATATGATTCTTTCTAATGATGGTTTGGTCGCTTTTCATTATAGATGATATGGGACTTTTTTTCTACAACAAAATAGGCTCCATAATATCCATAGGGGATTTACCCACTACAAATATTATAGAGCCGAATAAACAAGATGGACACTTGTCTATCTTGTTTTTGTATAGATTTCCCTATCGAAAATCCTTAAAAATGTGATATAATGAAGTGTTAGAAAAACAGGTTTCATTTGCCTGGAAAGGAAAAATTATGTC
Source organism: Streptococcus mitis (assembly GCF_009496205.1). Classification (GTDB taxonomy): domain Bacteria; phylum Bacillota; class Bacilli; order Lactobacillales; family Streptococcaceae; genus Streptococcus; species Streptococcus mitis_BN. Next base: position 21,711 of record NZ_WIJO01000032.1, on the reverse strand, counting down.
TGAAAAGAATTTTTATATTACAACGCCGATTTACTATCCATCTGGTAAACTTCATATCGGTTCTGCCTACACCACCATCGCCTGTGATGTCCTAGCGCGTTACAAACGTCTCATGGGCTACGATGTCTTTTATTTGACAGGGCTTGATGAGCATGGTCAAAAGATTCAGCAAAAAGCTGAAGAAGCTGGCATCACACCTCAAGCCTATGTTGATGGGATGGTAGTTGGAGTCAAAGAACTCTGGCAATTACTAGATATCTCATACGATAAATTTATCCGCACAACGGATGACTACCATGAAAAAGTAGTGGCGCAGGTCTTTGAACGCTTGCTGGCTCAAGATGACATCTACTTGGGTGAATACTCTGGTTGGTATTCAGTTTCAGATGAGGAATTCTTTACAGAAAGTCAACTTGCAGAAGTTTTCCGTGACGAAGCTGGAAATGTAACGGGCGGTATCGCTCCATCAGGACACGAAGTGGAATGGGTATCTGAAGAATCCTACTTCCTTCGCCTCAGCAAATACCAAGACCGTTTGGTCGAATTTTTCAAAGCTCATCCTGAGTTCATCACTCCTGATGGTCGTCTCAATGAAATGCTGCGCAACTTCATCGAACCAGGTTTGGAAGACTTGGCTGTTTCTCGTACAACCTTTACATGGGGTGTTCCAGTACCATCTAATCCAAAACACGTTGTCTACGTTTGGATTGATGCCCTTCTTAACTATGCGACAGCTCTTGGCTACGGTCAAGATGAACATGGTAACTTTGACAAGTTCTGGAATGGAACTGTCTTCCATATGGTGGGGAAAGACATACTTCGTTTCCACTCAATCTATTGGCCAATCCTTCTTATGATGTTGGATATCAAATTGCCAGACCGTTTGATTGCCCATGGTTGGTTTGTCATGAAAGACGGAAAAATGTCTAAGTCTAAAGGGAATGTCGTTTACCCTGAAATGTTGGTAGAGCGTTATGGGCTCGACCCACTTCGTTACTACCTCATGCGTAGCCTTCCAGTTGGTTCAGATGGAACCTTCACTCCTGAAGACTATGTCGGCCGAATCAACTACGAATTAGCCAATGACCTTGGAAACCTCCTTAACCGTACGGTCTCTATGATTAACAAGTACTTTGATGGACAAATTCCTGCCTATGTAGAGGGTGTGACTGAATTTGACAATGCTCTTGCTGACGTTGCAGAACAATCAATCGCTGACTACCATACACACATGGAAGCAGTTGACTACCCACGTGCCCTTGAAGCAGTCTGGACTCTGATCTCTCGTACCAATAAATACATAGATGAGACCGCCCCATGGGTCTTGGCCAAGGATGAAGCACTCCGCAATCAATTGGCAAGTGTTATGAGCCACTTGGCAGCCAGCCTTCGTGTCGTAGCTCACTTAATTGAGCCATTTATGATGGAAACCAGTCGTGCAGTCTTGACTCAACTTGGCTTGGAAGAAGTAGCGAGCCTTGAGAACTTGAGCTTGGCTGACTTCCCAGCAGATGTGACTGTAGTTGCCAAAGGAACTCCAATTTTCCCACGTCTGGATATGGAAGAAGAAATCGCCTATATCAAGGAACAAATGGAAGGCAACAAACCTGCGGTCGAAAAAGAATGGAATCCAGATGAAGTTGAACTCAAACTAAACAAGGAAGAAATTAAGTTTGAAGACTTTGACAAGGTTGAAATTCGTGTTGCAGAAGTCAAAGAAGTGTCTAAAGTGGAAGGTTCTGATAAGTTGCTTCAATTCCGCTTGGATGCTGGTGATGGTGAAGATCGTCAAATCCTCTCAGGAATTGCTAAATACTATCCAAATGAACAAGAATTGGTCGGCAAGAAGGTCCAAATCGTTGCCAACCTCAAACCGCGTAAGATGATGAAAAAATATGTCAGCCAAGGGATGATCCTCTCAGCTGAACATAATGGACAATTAACCCTTCTCACAGTTGATCCAGCTGTACCAAATGGAAGTGTGATTGGGTAAAAGTAAAAGACCAACGTTATGTACATTTGTCAGAACGAAGACAAAGGCCTTAGACTACAAGTTTCTAAGGCCTTTTCTTTGTGTAAATTCGTATAATAGATGTAAGAATAGTTGAGATATTTTCCTAAGTTTCACAAAGAAAATCAAGATTAGAACCGTAATCAAGTTGTATTTTCCAGGCTAGAGGAACTCGTCCTGTCAAACCATTTTCTTAGTCAAGTTAACCAAGGCATTGAATTGTCCTTCATCTATGAATTGGTATAAGGTACTTATTCCGTGGATAAAAGGTGTCTTAGCTAATCCCTTGCTACATATGTTGGTTATAATTCCTCTCATCCAATATTTATAACACAAAACCCCGTCTTGCAACGGGATTTTCTTTATTCAAGAATCAGTAGACCATCTTTAACTTCAAATGGGTCTTTTTCATTGATACGATCGTAAAACATGATTCCGTTGATGTGGTCAATTTCATGCTGAACAACGATGGAGTTGTAACCTTTGAGCTTAATGCGGTGTTTTTCGCCGTCCTTGTCAAAGTAATCAACAGTAACGCGGGCATGACGAACAACATAGCCAGGCACGTTGCGGTCAACAGAGAGGCAACCTTCTCCTTCACCAAGAGCAGCGTCTTGAACAGAGTGAGAGACGATTTTTGGATTGTACATAATAGCTTGCAAGTCGTAAGCTTCCTCTGGAGTTTCGCCTTCTTCAACAATATTTGGTACCAAAACAGCGATAATGCGTTTTGAGATATCCAATTGAGGAGCAGCAAGTCCAACCCCACCGCGGAGTCCCATCTTTTCAGCCATGACAGGATCTTGGGAATGTTTGAGGAATTGCATCATCTTTTCACCAAGGATGATTTCCTGGTCAGACAAGGGGAAAGTAACTTCCTCAGCAACCGCGCGTAGAGTTGGGTTCCCTTCGCGGATAATATCTTTCATATCAATTAAGTGAGCAGCTTTTGTAATACGTTCTATAGCAGACATTTTCTCTCCTTTCATTACTTCTACATGATAACACAAAATGACAAGGATTGAAAGTATTACAGCCTTTAGGATTTATAGAAAATAGATAGGATGTTCAATTCATACTCAATGAAAATCAAAGAGCAAACTAGGAAACTAGCCGTAGGTTGCTCAAAGCACTGCTTTGAGGTTGTAGATAGAACTGACGAAGTCGGTAACATATATACGGTAAGGCGACGCTGACGTGGTTTGAATTTGATTTTCGAAGAGTATCAATTGTGAAAGAATTACTTATCTGTGATATAATAAAAAGAAAAGGCTTGCATTAGAAAGTAGGGAGAATGAAGATGCAAAGAAGACAAGATAGACATAAACGTGGACCAGTTTTTCATTTTGTGAGAGGCTTTGTAAACTTTTTTAGAAGTTATCGCAAGTGGAGTAATAAGGGATTTGTGGCGATACTCTTGCTAGCAGTTGCTTTATCAATGGGCTTGGTCTTGTTGTTTGAAAGTTTCCAAGGAATTCCAATGACTAGTCAAAAAAAGGATGCCATTTCTCAAGAAGCTAATAAGACGAATCAAAATTCCAAAGATCAGGAAGAGGAAAAAACTGCCAGAATTATGGCCAATGGGGACCTCCTCTATCATATTCCGATTTATCGTTCTGCTTTAAAAGAAGATGGAACCTATGATTTTCATGAAAATTTTGATTATGTGAAGCCATGGCTCAAACAAGCAGACTTGATTATAGGTGATTTTGAAGGCACTGTGAACAAGGACCACTATTTGGCAGGTTATCCACTCTTTAATGCGCCTGGCGAAATCATGGATGCCATCAAGGATGCCGGATATCAAGTGCTTGATTTGGCGCATAACCATATCCTAGATTCACAAATAGAAGGTGTGGTCTCAACAGCAGATGCTATTGAAAAGGCAGGAATGACACCTATTGGCGTGTATACGCATGAGTCCCGTGATCAAGCTCCTCTGGTTATCAAGGAAGTGAACGGTATCAAGGTTGCACTTTTGGCTTATTCTTATGGATTTAATGGAATTGAGCAAAGTATTTCTCAAGAAGACTATAACCGCTATCTTTCAGACTTAAATGAAGACAAGATGAAGGCTGAAATTGAACGAGCAGAGAAGGAAGCGGATATCACCATTATCATGCCTCAGATGGGTGTGGAGTATCGCTTGGAACCGACTGAAGAACAAAAGGCTCTTTATCACAAGATGATCGATTGGGGAGCTGATATTATCTTTGGAGGGCACCCTCACGTAGTTGAACCATCTGAAACGGTTGAAAAAGATGGGGACAAGAAACTCATTATCTATTCAATGGGGAACTTCATTTCCAATCAACGAATTGAAACTATGCAAGATGAAGAAAATGCTAAGTGGACAGAGCGTGGCGTTCTTATGGATGTGACCATTAAGAAAAAGGATGGCAAGACGATAATCGAAACTGCTAAAGCGCATCCTTCTTGGGTAAACCGTACACCAAAAGGAACCTATTCTCCAGAAGGTTATCCACTATTCCTATACCAAACTTATATCTTAGAAGATTTTATCGAGGGTGGTAGTCATCGTGACCAGTTAGATGAAGCGACTAAGGAACGAATTGATACAGCCTACAAAGAAATGAACGAACATGTGGGATTGAAGTGGGATTAGCTTGAATCCAGAGGGAAGTAAATGACGATTAAAATAATTGCGACAGATATGGATGGGACCTTGCTGGATGCTAGAGGCCAGCTTGATCTTCCACGCTTGGAAAAGATTTTAGATCAGTTGGATCAAAGGGGTATTCGTTTTGTCATCGCGACGGGCAATGAAATTCACCGTATGAGACAACTGCTGGAGCACTTGGTAGATCGAGTGGTTTTGGTTGTTGCCAATGGAGCTCGTATTTTTGAAAACAATGAACTGATTCAGGCACAGACTTGGGATGATGCCATTGTCGATAAGGCTTTGGCTCATTTCAAGGGTCGAGCGTGTCAGGACCAGTTTGTTGTAACGGGGATGAAGGGTGGTTTCGTCAAAGAAGGTACAATTTTTACAGACCTTGAAAGTTTTATGACTCCAGAAATGATTGAAAAATTCTACCAACGGATGCATTTTGTGGATGAATTAACCTCTGACCTCTTTGGTGGTGTGCTCAAGATGAGTATGGTTGTTGGTGAAGAACGTTTGAACTCGGTTTTGGAAGAAATCAATGACCTCTTTGATGGCCGTGTTCGGGCTGTATCCAGTGGCTATGGTTGCATTGATATCCTTCAAGCTGGAATTCATAAAGCATGGGGCTTGGAAGAATTACTCAAGCGCTGGGACTTGACCTCCCAACAAATCATGGCTTTTGGTGACAGTGAAAATGATGTTGAAATGCTTGAAATGGCTGGAATTGCCTATGCGATGGAAAATGCTGATGATAAAGCCAAAGCTGTGGCGACTGCTCTAGCGCCAGCCAACAGCCAAGGCGGAGTTTATCAAGTCTTGGAAAACTGGTTAGAAAAAGGAGAATGAAGTGGCAGTACAGTTATTAGAAAATTGGTTACTAAAGGAACAAGAAAAAATCCAAACCAAGTATCGTCACTTAAATCAGGTTTCTGTTGTAGAGCCAGACATTCTTTTTATTGGGGATTCCATTGTCGAATATTATCCTCTGCAGGAACTATTTGGGACTTCGAAGACGATTGTCAATCGAGGCATTCGAGGGTATCAGACAGGGCTGTTATTAGAAAATCTAGATGCGCATCTGTACGGTGGAGCAGTAGATAAAATTGTCCTTTTTATTGGGACAAATGATATCGGAAAAGATGTGCCTGTGAATGAGGCTCTCAATAACCTCGAAGCTATCATACAATCCATTGCTCGCGATTATCCATTGACTGAGATTAAATTGCTTTCTATTTTGCCAGTCAATGAGGGAGAAGAGTACAAGCAGACAGTCTATATCCGCACGAATGAAAAAATTCAGAAATGGAATCAAGCCTATCAAGAGCTTGCTTCTGCCTATATGCAGGTAGAATTTGTGCCAGTTTTTGATAGTTTGACAGACCAGGCAGGTCAACTCAAAAAAGATTATACAACTGATGGGTTGCACCTTAGTGTTGCTGGTTATCAGGTTTTGACAAAATCTTTGAAAGACTATCTTTTGTAGTTAATTGCTTTCCTTTTTGCATTTTTGTGTTAGATAAGGTATAATGGTTTTATTGTCTTTTGGGGTCGTTACGGATTCGACAGGCATTATGAGGCATATTTTGCGACTCGTGTGGCGACGTAAACGCTCAGTTAAATATAACTGCAAAAAATAACACTTCTTACGCTCTAGCTGCCTAAAAACCAGCAGGCGTGACCCGATTTGGATTGCTCGTGTTCAATGACAGGTCTTATTATTAGCGAGATACGATCAAGTCTTGTCTAGCGGCTTGATAAGAGATTGATAGACTCGCGGTTTCTAGGCTTGAGTTATGTGTCGAGGGACTGTTAAACGAATACATAACCTATGGTTGTAGACAAATATGTTAGCAGATGTTTGGACGTGGGTTCGACTCCCACCGGCTCCATTGATAATTTACATTGTTTTGTAAATCTTTCTAAAACGTTGTTTTTACAACGTTTTTTATTTTATTCTTTGGTATTCTTTTGCAAAAAAAGAATACAACATTTTGTTGTATCCTAAATATTAAATCAAGTCCTGAATTTTCTTAAGTTTTTATCATATTTTCTGTTATAATTAAGGTGCCTTAAGAAAAATAATGAAAAAACTAAATGTTTTTCATATAGTTTTCATTTTTGTGTTATAATTAAGGTAACTTAAGAAAAATATTAAGGTACCTTAAGAAAAATAATGAAAAAACTAAATGTTTTTCATATAGTTTTCATTGTTTTAATAGTTTAAAGTCAATCTTATTTTTCTCTAATAGAAAATAATGAAAAAGTAGGTTTAGAAAGAGGTAAGTATCTATGTCTTCTCATAAAAAAGTGTCACTCTCTGAGATTAATCAATCTATCGATACTCCAAATAACAATCATTTCTGGCAAAATTTAAATGCCTTTTTAGGTCCGGGTGCTCTTGTCGCAGTTGGTTATATGGATCCAGGAAACTGGATTACCAGTGTAGTCGGTGGTGCTTCCTATAAGTATAGTCTCTTGTTTGTTATCTTGATTTCATCTCTCATTGCCATGCAACTTCAGCAGATGGCAGGAAAGCTTGGTATTGTAACCCAGATGGACCTGGCTCAAGCAACGGCTCATCATTCACCTAAATGGCTTCGTTATAGTCTATGGGTGATTTTAGAATTAGCCTTGATGGCGACAGATCTGGCAGAAGTTCTAGGTTCAGCGATTGCTCTCAATCTTCTCTTTAAGATTCCGATTATGATAGCAATTCTCTTGACCGTGTTGGATGTTTTTCTCTTATTGCTTCTGATGAAATTTGGCTTTAAGAAGATTGAAGCTATTGTGACAACACTGATTTTAACCATTCTAGCAATTTTTACCTATCTGGTAGCTTTGTCACATCCAAGCTTCCAAGGAATCGTTGAGGGTTATCTACCGAATGCAACCTTATTTGAAAGTCCCTTGCCAGGGCATGAAAGTCAATTAACCTTGGCACTAGGGATCGTGGGAGCAACGGTTATGCCCCATAACCTCTATTTGCATTCTTCCTTGTCACAAACTCGGAAAATCAATCACAAGGACAAGAATGATGTTCGAAAAGCCGTGCGCTTTATGACCTGGGATTCAAATCTCCAATTATCCTTGGCCTTTGTGGTTAACTCCCTTCTATTAATTCTCGGGGCGGCTCTCTTTTTCGGCCATGCATCTGAGATTTCTGCCTTCTCTCAAATGTATAATGCCTTGCAGGATTCTACTATTGCAGGAGCTATAGCTAGCTCGACCTTATCAACCTTGTTTGCCTTGGCTTTATTAGCCAGTGGTCAAAATTCGACAATTACGGGTACCTTGACTGGACAAATCGTTATGGAAGGTTTCTTGCATATGAGATTACCTCAATGGTTCATTCGTTTGGCAACTCGTCTCTTTGCCTTGTTGCCTGTCATGATTGTAGCGGTTCTGTTTGGTCATCAGGAAAAAACATTAGATCAGTTATTGGTTTATTCACAAGTCTTTCTTTCGATTGCTCTTCCATTTTCAATCTTCCCACTGATTTATCTAACTTCTAAGAAATCACTGATGGGAGAATTTACCAATGCCAAATGGAATACCATCCTTGGCTATATCGTTTCCATTATCTTAACAATTCTCAATGTGAAATTGTTATTTGATATTTTCTAAGAAATTCACCCGAGTTATAAAACAAGCATATAAGAAAAAAGATACCCAAGATTTCTTGGGTATCTTTTTTAAAATAAACGGAAGACATGGGATTCGAACCCACGCACGCTGTTACACGCCTACCGCGTTTCCAACACGGCCTCTTAAGCCTCTTGAGTAATCTTCCAATACTTACTCAAATAGTCTACCATAAAGGCTCTTATCTTGCAATAAAAATTTTGGAAATAAGAAAAATGATAGATTTTGAAAGAAAATGATAAAAAATGCTTGACTTTGAAAGAAAGTGTGATAGAATGAATAGTGTAAACGATAACAGGAGGTGATTCAGTGTTAAAAACAGAGCGGAAACAGCTGATTTTAGAAGAGTTAAATCAACATCATGTAGTTTCTCTAGAAAAATTAGTTAGTTTGTTAGAAACGTCAGAATCAACGGTTCGAAGAGACTTGGATGAGTTGGAAGCGGAAAACAAGCTTCGTCGCGTGCATGGTGGAGCAGAATTACCCCATTCCTTGCAGGAAGAAGAAACCATTCAAGAAAAATCTGTCAAAAACCTTCAAGAGAAGAAGTTACTGGCTCAGAAAGCAGCCTCTCTCATCAAGGAACAAGATGTCATCTTTATCGATGCTGGAACAACAACTGCTTTTTTGATCCATGAATTGGTTAATAAGAATATTACTGTTGTGACCAATTCGATTCACCATGCCGCACAGTTGGTTGAAAAGCAGATTCCAACTGTCATGGTTGGAGGAAGTGTCAAGATGGCGACAGATGCGAGCATCGGGGGCGTTGCTCTTAACCAGATTAACCAATTGCACTTTGACCGTGCCTTTATCGGGATGAATGGTGTAGATGATGGCTATTATACGACTCCTGATATGGAGGAGGGAGCTGTGAAGCGAGCTATTTTAGAGAATGCCAAACAGACCTATGTCTTGGTGGATTCGTCAAAAATTGGACAAACTTGCTTTGCTAAGGTAGCACCACTCAAACGAGCTATTGTTATCACAAGTCAAGGGCATGAACTCTTGCAGGCTATTAAGGAGAAAACGGAGGTAATAGAAGTATGATTTATACAGTCACACTTAATCCATCCATTGACTATATTGTCCGTTTGGACCAAGTCCAAGTCGGTAGTGTCAATCGAATGGATAGTGATGATAAGTTTGCTGGTGGGAAAGGAATCAATGTCAGTCGTGTTTTGAAACGCTTGGATATTCCAAATACAGCGACGGGATTTATCGGAGGCTTTACTGGTAAATTTATCACAGATACTCTGGCTGATGAAGAAATCGAGACACGTTTTGTCCAAGTAGCAGAAGATACTCGTATCAATGTTAAAATCAAAGCAGACCAAGAGACAGAAATCAACGGAACGGGTCCAACTGTCGAACCAGCCCAGTTAGAAGAATTGAAAGCTATTTTGTCTAGTTTAACAGCAGAAGATACAGTTGTCTTTGCGGGTTCAAGTGCTAAAAATCTAGGCAATGTTATCTATAAGGATTTGATTGCCTTGACCCGTCAGACTGGCGCGCAGGTGGTCTGTGACTTTGAAGGACAGACCTTGATTGATAGTTTGGACTACCAGCCACTTTTGGTCAAACCAAACAATCATGAACTTGGAGCGATTTTTGGGGTTAAACTCGAAAGTTTAGATGAAATCGAGAACTATGCTCGTCAGTTACTGGCTAAAGGAGCTCAAAATGTCATTATCTCCATGGCTGGGGACGGTGCACTTCTTGTCACATCTGAGGGAGCTTATTTCGCAAAACCTATCAAGGGAACAGTCAAAAATTCAGTTGGAGCTGGTGACTCTATGGTAGCTGGATTTACAGGTGAATTTGTCAAATCTAAAGAAGCAGTAGAAGCCTTCAAATGGGGAGTGGCTTGTGGAACAGCAACCACCTTCTCGGATGACTTGGCAACGGCGGAATTTATTAAAGAAACATATGAAAAAGTTGAGGTAGAAAAACGATGAGAATTCAAGACCTATTGAGAAAAGATGTCATGTTGCTGGATTTGCAGGCAACTGAAAAAACAGCTGTCATCGACGAGATGATTAAAAGTTTGACAGACCACGGTTATGTAACAGATTTTGAAACATTTAAAGAAGGAATTTTGGCGCGTGAAGCTCTCACTTCTACTGGTCTGGGTGATGGAATCGCAATGCCTCACAGCAAAAATGCTGCTGTAAAAGAAGCGACTGTTCTCTTTGCTAAATCAAACAAGGGTGTTGACTATGAAAGTTTAGATGGACAACCAACTGACCTCTTCTTCATGATTGCTGCTCCAGAAGGCGCCAATGATACTCACTTGGCAGCCTTGGCAGAATTGTCTCAATACTTGATGAAAGATGGCTTTGCTGATAAACTTCGTCAAGCAACATCAGCTGACCAAGTTATCGAACTTTTTAACCAAGCTTCAGAAAAAGCTGAGGAGCCAGTTCAAGCACCTACCAATGACTCTGGTGACTTTATCGTTGCTGTTACAGCTTGTACAACAGGTATTGCCCACACTTACATGGCTCAAGAAGCCCTTCAAAAAGTGGCTGCTGAAATGGGTGTTGGAATCAAGGTTGAAACCAACGGTGCTAGCGGTGTTGGAAACCAACTAACTGCTGAGGACATCCGCAAGGCTAAAGCTGTTATCATAGCTGCAGACAAGGCGGTTGAGATGGATCGTTTCGATGGCAAACCATTGATCAATCGTCCAGTTGCTGACGGTATCCGTAAAACAGAAGAATTGATTAACTTGGCTCTTTCAGGAGAAGCGGAAGTCTACCGTGCCGCTAATGGTGCAAAAGCTGCAACAGCCTCTAACGAAAAACAAAGCCTTGGTGGTGCCTTCTACAAACACTTGATGAGTGGTGTATCTCAAATGTTGCCATTTGTTATTGGCGGTGGTATCATGATTGCCCTTGCCTTCTTGATTGACGGTGCTTTGGGTGTTCCAAATGAAAATCTTGGTAATCTTGGTTCCTACCATGAGCTAGCTTCTATGTTCATGAAAATTGGTGGAGCTGCCTTTGGTTTGATGCTTCCAGTCTTTGCAGGTTATGTTGCCTACTCTATCGCTGAAAAACCAGGTTTGGTAGCAGGTTTCGTGGCTGGTGCTATTGCCAAAGAAGGTTTTGCCTTTGGTAAAATTCCTTATGCCGCAGGTGGTGAAGCAACTTCAACTCTTGCAGGTGTCTCATCTGGTTTCCTAGGTGCCCTTGTTGGTGGATTTATCGCAGGTGCTTTAGTTCTTGCTATCAAGAAATACGTTAAAGTTCCTCGTTCACTTGAAGGTGCAAAATCAATCCTTCTTTTGCCACTTCTTGGAACAATCTTGACTGGATTTGTCATGCTAGCTGTTAATATCCCAATGGCAGCAATCAACACTGCTATGAATGACTTCCTAGGTGGTCTTGGAGGAGGTTCAGCTGTCCTTCTTGGTATCGTCCTTGGTGGAATGATGGCTGTTGACATGGGTGGACCAGTTAACAAAGCGGCTTATGTCTTTGGTACAGGTACGCTTGCAGCGTCTGTTTCTTCAGGTGGTTCTGTAGCCATGGCAGCAGTTATGGCTGGAGGAATGGTGCCACCACTTGCAATCTTTGTCGCCACTCTTCTTTTCAAAGATAAATTTACTAAGGAAGAACGCAACTCAGGTTTGACAAACATCATCATGGGCTTGTCATTTATCACTGAGGGAGCAATTCCATTTGGTGCCGCTGACCCAGCTCGTGCGATCCCAAGTTTCATCCTTGGTTCAGCAGTAGCAGGTGGACTCGTTGGTCTTACTGGTATCAAACTTATGGCGCCACACGGAGGAATCTTCGTGATTGCCCTTACTTCAAATGCTCTTCTTTACCTCGTTTCTGTATTGGTAGGAGCAATCGTAAGTGGTGTGGTTTATGGTTACCTACGCAAACCAAAAGCATAAAACTTAGATAGAAAATGAAAAGATTGGACCGTTTGGTGCAGTCTTTTTCTCTTTCCGAAATGCCTGTGAAATATGGTATAATAGAAGAATGGCAAACAAGAATACAAGTAAAACAAGACGGAGACCGTCTAAAGCAGAACTCGAAAGAAAAGAAGCGATTCAACGAATGTTGATTTCGTTGGGAATCGCGCTTTTATTGATTTTCGCAGCCTTCAAATTAGGGGCTGCAGGTATAACCCTTTACAATTTCATTCGCTTGCTGGTGGGTAGCCTAGCTTATCTGGCAATATTTGGCATCCTGCTCTATCTCTTCTTCTTCAAGTGGATACGAAAACAGGAAGGACTCTTATCAGGTTTTTTCACCATATTTGCTGGCTTGCTCTTGATTTTTGAGGCCTACTTAGTTTGGAAATATGGTTTGGACAAGTCTGTTCTAAAGGGAACCATGGCTCAGGTTGTGACGGATTTGACTGGTTTTCGAACGACCAGTTTTGCTGGAGGGGGCTTGATTGGGGTCGCTCTTTATATTCCAACCGCTTTTCTCTTTTCAAATATCGGTACTTACTTTATTGGTTCTATTTTGATTTTAGTAGGTGCCCTCCTGATCAGTCCTTGGTCTGTTTACGATATTGCGGAATTTTTCAGTAGAGGCTTTGCTAAATGGCGGGAAGGGCATGAGCGTCGAAAAGAGGAACGCTTTGTCAAACAAGAAGAAAAAGCTCGTCAAAAGGCTGAGGAAGAGGCTAGATTAGAACAAGAAGAGGCTGAAAAAGCCTTACTCGATTTGCCTCCTGTTGATATGGAAACGGGTGAAATTCTGACTGATGATGTTGTGCTTGACGCTCCACCTTTTCCAGAAGAAGACTGGGTGGAACCAGAAATCATCCTACCTCAAGCTGAACTTGAATTCGCTGAACAGGAAGATGGCTCTGATGACGAAGATGTTCAGGTCGATTTTTCAGCCAAAGAAGCCCTCGAATACAAACTTCCAAGCTTACAACTCTTTGCCCCAGATAAACCCAAGGATCAGTCTAAAGAGAAGAAAATCGTCCGGGAAAATATCAAAATCCTAGAAGAAACCTTTGCTAGCTTTGGTATCAAGGTAACAGTTGAACGGGCTGAAATTGGGCCATCAGTGACCAAGTATGAAGTCAAGCCAGCAGTAGGTGTACGGGTCAATCGTATTTCCAATCTAGCAGATGACCTCGCTCTAGCCTTGGCGGCCAAGGATGTCCGAATCGAAGCACCTATCCCAGGGAAATCTTTAGTGGGAATCGAAGTACCTAACTCTGAGATTGCAACAGTTTCTTTCCGCGAACTATGGGAACAATCTCAAACGAAAGCAGAAAATCTCTTGGAAATTCCTTTAGGGAAGGCTGTTAATGGCACTGCAAGGGCTTTTGATCTTTCCAAAATGCCCCACTTGCTAGTTGCAGGTTCAACGGGTTCAGGGAAGTCAGTAGCAGTTAACGGCATTATCGCCAGCATTCTCATGAAGGCGAGACCTGACCAAGTTAAATTTATGATGGTTGACCCCAAGATGGTTGAGTTGTCTGTTTACAATGACATTCCTCATCTCTTGATTCCAGTTGTGACCAATCCACGCAAAGCCAGCAAGGCCCTGCAAAAGGTTGTGGATGAGATGGAAAATCGTTATGAACTCTTTGCCAAGGTGGGAGTTCGGAATATTGCAGGCTTTAATGCCAAGGTAGAAGAGTTCAATGCCCAGTCTGAGTACAAGCAAATTCCGCTACCGCTTATTGTCGTGATTGTGGATGAGTTGGCTGACCTTATGATGGTGGCCAGCAAGGAAGTGGAAGATGCCATCATTCGTCTTGGGCAGAAGGCGCGGGCTGCAGGTATCCACATGATTCTTGCAACCCAGCGTCCATCCGTTGATGTCATCTCTGGTCTGATCAAGGCCAATGTCCCATCTCGAGTGGCTTTTGCGGTATCATCAGGTACAGACTCGCGCACCATCTTGGATGAAAATGGAGCTGAGAAACTGCTTGGTCGAGGAGATATGCTCTTTAAACCGATCGATGAAAATCATCCAGTTCGTCTCCAAGGATCCTTTATCTCGGATGATGATGTTGAACGCATCGTAAACTTTATCAAGGCTCAGGCAGATGCGGACTACGATGAGAGTTTTGATCCAGGTGAGGTTTCTGAAAATGAAGGAGAATTTTCAGATGGTGAATCTGGTGGTGACCCGCTCTTTGAAGAAGCCAAGGCTTTGGTCATTGAGACCCAGAAAGCCAGCGCATCTATGATTCAGCGTCGTTTGGCAGTTGGATTTAATCGTGCGACCCGTCTCATGGAAGAGCTTGAGATAGCAGGTGTCATTGGTCCAGCTGAAGGTACCAAACCAAGAAAAGTTTTACAACAATAAAAAAATAGCTTCTTTCCAAGTTTGGAAGGAGGCTATTTTAGTGATTATTGATTAGTTTTATTTTCCGAAGTTGGACTATTGGACTGTTTTTCATTTTCAGTAGCAGGTTTACTTGGAGTAGGAGCAGGAGTAGTAGAGTCCTGAGTTGCTGTTTTCTGCTCTTCTTTTTTCTCTTCCTTGACGCTAGCTTTTGGTGTTTCCTCTTGCTGTGTTTTTTCTTGAGAAGTGTTATTTTCCTTATTGGGACTAGTGTTTTCCTGAGGGGATTCCTTTTGAATTTCTTTGACAATGGTTGTCGTCTGGCTTGTCGTAGGTTCTTTTTTAGTATTTTTGTTATTATCCAAGGCGTTCATAATCGTGATACTTGCGGTAATTAAGCCAAGGATACTACCGATAGTAGCAACGGTTTTTTGAAAGACTGTAAAGCCTTTTTTGATGTGTTCTGTTTTTGGTTTTGAAGTTCTACGATAATTAGACATACATTCTCTCCTTTAATTAAAATTTATTATACCGCATTTCTTTAAAAAAATCTTAAAAAAAGAGGAATTGCCCTTTCTTGTCGCAGACTCCGTTTCATGATACAATAGAAGGAGTGATTTTAGAAAGCGTGAGAAAACATGATTTACTTTGATAATTCGGCGACGACCAAGCCCTATCCTGAAGCCCTTGAAACTTATATGCAGGTCGCTTCAAAAATTTTAGGAAATCCATCTAGTCTCCATCGTTTAGGAGACCAGGCAACACGAATCTTAGATGCTTCTCGTCAACAGATTGCAGATTTAATCGGTAAGAAAAGTGATGAAATCTTCTTTACTTCTGGTGGGACAGAAGGAGATAACTGGGTCATCAAGGGTGTGGCCTTTGAAAAGGCTCAGTTTGGAAAGCACATCATTGTATCAACCATTGAACATCCGGCAGTCAAAGAGTCAGCCCTCTGGTTGAAAAGTCAAGGATTTGAAGTGGATTTTGCTCCAGTTGATAACAAAGGATTTGTGGATGTTGAAGCGTTATCAGATTTGATAAGATCTGATACGACCCTCGTTTCCGTCATGGCCGTGAACAATGAAATCGGTTCTGTTCAGCCTATTGAGGCTATTTCAGAACTGTTAGCAGACAAGCCGACTATTTCCTTCCACGTTGATGCGGTTCAGGCGCTTGCCAAGATTCCGACTGAAAAGTATCTGACAGAACGAGTGGATTTCGCGACTTTCTCTGGTCACAAGTTCCACGGAGTTCGTGGTGTTGGTTTTGTCTATATCAAGTATGGCAAGAAGATTACGCCTCTTTTAACAGGTGGTGGTCAGGAACGTGATTACCGTTCGACAACTGAAAATGTGGCAGGAATTGCAGCGACAGCCAAGGCTCTTCGTTTATCTATGGAAAAGCTAGATATCTTTACTAGCAAGACTGGGCAGATGAAGGCAGTTATTCGCCAAGCTCTTCTGAACTATCCGGATATTTTTGTCTTTTCAGATGAGGAAGACTTTGCCCCTCATATCCTGACTTTTGGAATCAAGGGTGTTCGTGGTGAAGTCATCATTCACGCTTTTGAAGACTATGATATTTTCATCTCAACGACCTCTGCTTGTTCGTCCAAGGCTGGGAAACCTGCAGGAACTCTGATTGCCATGGGAGTGGATAAAGATAAGGCCCAGTCAGCTGTGCGTCTTAGCCTAGACCTTGAAAATGATATGAGTCAGGTCGAGCAGTTTTTGACCAAGTTAAAATTAATTTACAATCAAACTAGAAAAGTAAGATAGGAGCATTCATGCAGTATTCAGAAATTATGATTCGCTACGGAGAGTTGTCAACCAAGGGTAAAAATCGTATGCGTTTCATTAATAAACTTCGCAATAACATTTCGGACGTTTTGTCTATCTATCCCCAAGTTAAGGTAACCGCTGATCGCGACCGTGCCCACGTTTACCTGAATGGAGCCGATTATACAGCAGTAGCAGAATCGCTCAAACAAGTCTTCGGGATTCAAAACTTTTCTCCCGTTTATAAGGTCGAAAAATCTGTTGCAACGCTTAAGGCTGCTGTCCAAGAGATTATGCAGGATATCTACAAGGAAGGCATGACCTTTAAAATCTCTAGTAGACGAAGCGACCATAGCTTTGAATTGGACAGTCGTGAACTTAACCAAACCCTTGGTGGTGCTGTTTTCGACGTAATTCCTACTATTCAAGCCCAGATGAAAAATCCTGATATCACTCTTCAGGTGGAGATTCGTGAGGAAGCTGCTTATCTTTCCTATGAAACCATTCGTGGAGCAGGTGGTTTGCCAGTGGGTACTTCTGGTAAGGGGATGCTCATGTTGTCAGGAGGTATTGATTCACCCGTTGCAGGTTATCTAGCTCTTAAGCGTGGGGTAGATATCGAGGCGGTTCATTTTGCCAGCCCACCTTACACGAGTCCTGGTGCTCTTAAAAAAGCGCAGGATTTGACTCGTAAATTGACCAAGTTTGGGGGAAATATCCAGTTTATCGAGGTTCCTTTTACAGAGATTCAAGAAGAAATTAAGACCAAAGCGCCAGAAGCTTACTTGATGACTCTAACTCGTCGCTTTATGATGCGGATTACAGATCGTATTCGTGAGGTACGAAATGGTTTAGTTATCATCAATGGCGAAAGTCTTGGTCAAGTAGCAAGCCAGACCTTGGAGAGCATGCAGGCTATCAATGCAGTTACCAACACTCCCATCATCCGTCCAGTTGTGACAATGGATAAGTTGGAAATCATTGATATTGCTCAGGCAATCGATACCTTTGATATTTCAATCCAACCGTTTGAAGACTGTTGTACCATTTTTGCGCCAGATCGTCCTAAGACCAATCCTAAGATTAAGAATGCGGAGCAGTACGAAGCGCGTATGGATGTTGAAGGATTAGTAGAGCGAGCTGTGGCTGGAATCATGATTACTGAGATTACACCGCAGGCTGAAAAAGATGAAGTGGATGACTTAATTGACAATCTTCTCTAATCAGAAAATCCAGAAGAATTTAGAAAAATAAATGAAAAAGTTAGTTTTTAATTCCAAAAACGGAAGCAAAACTAACTTTTTTTCTATAAATGTGATATAATAAAATAAAATTTTGAATATAGAGAGTTTTCTGACAATGAATCAATCCTACTTTTATTTAAAAATGAAAGAACACAAACTCAAGGTTCCTTATACAGGTAAGGAACGCCGTGTACGTGTTCTTCTACCTAAAGATTATGAGAAAGACACGGATCGTTCCTATCCTGTTGTTTACTTTCATGACGGGCAAAATGTTTTTTATAGCAAGGAGTCTTTCATTGGCCATTCATGGAAGATTATCCCAGCTATTAAGCGTAATCCTGATATCAGTCGCATGATTGTCGTTGCCATTGACAATGATGGTATGGGGCGGATGAATGAGTATGCGGCTTGGAAGTTCCAAGAATCTCCTATTCCAGGGCAGCAGTTTGGCGGTAAGGGTGTGGAGTATGCCGAGTTTGTCATGGAGGTGGTCAAACCTTTTATCGATGAGACCTACCGTACCAAAGCTGATCGACAGCATACGGCTATGATTGGCTCCTCACTAGGCGGCAATATTACCCAGTTTATCGGTTTGGAATACCAAGACCAAATTGGTTGCTTGGGAGTCTTTTCATCTGCCAACTGGCTGCACCAAGAAGCCTTTAATCGCTATATCGAGCGCAAGAAACTATCGCCTGACCAGCGTATCTTTATCTATGTTGGAACAGAAGAAGCAGATGATACGGACAAGACCCTGATGGCTGGTAATATCAAACAAGCCTATATCGATTCGTCTCTTCGCTATTACCATGATTTGATAGCTGGTGGGGTACACTTAGATAATCTTGTCTTGAAAGTTCAGTCTGGTGCCATACATAGTGAAATCCCTTGGTCGGAGAATTTACCAGACTGTCTGAGATTTTTTGCAGAGAAATGGTAAGTTAGAAAAGGAGAAATCCAATGCATATTGAAAACCTTAGCCACTGGAGTGGTCATCTTAACCGTGAAATGTACCTTAACCGTTATGGTCATGCTGGGATTCCAGTTGTGGTCTTTGCTTCATCAGGTGGTAGTCACAATGAATACTATGATTTTGGCATGATTGATGCTTGTGCTTCCTTTATTGAGGAAGGTCGTGTTCAGTTCTTTACCCTATCCAGTGTGGATAGTGAGAGCTGGTTGGCCACTTGGAAAAATGGGCACGACCAAGCAGAGATGCACCGTGCCTACGAACGCTATGTGATTGAGGAGGCTATTCCTTTTATCAAGCATAAGACAGGTTGGTTTGATGGTATGATGACGACAGGTTGCTCGATGGGCGCCTACCATGCTGTCAATTTTTTCCTCCAGCATCCAGATGTCTTTACCAAAGTGATTGCTCTTAGTGGTGTTTACGACGCACGTTTCTTTGTTGGTGATTACTACAATGACGATGCCATTTACCAAAACTCGCCAGTAGATTATATCTGGAATCAGAACGACGGCTGGTTTATTGATCGTTACCGTCAGGCAGAGATTGTGCTGTGTACGGGTCTTGGTGCCTGGGAACAAGACGGTTTGCCATCCTTTTACAAGCTCAAAGAAGCCTTTGACCAGAAACAAATTCCAGCCTGGTTTGCTGAGTGGGGACACGATGTCGCCCACGACTGGGAATGGTGGCGCAAACAAATGCCTTATTTCCTTGGAAATCTCTATTTATAAAAGGAGTTACCTATGAATTACCTTGTTATTTCTCCCTACTATCCTCAAAACTTTCAACAGTTTACCATTGAACTAGCTAATAAAGGCATCACAGTCTTGGGAATTGGCCAAGAACCATACGAGCAATTGGATGAACCTTTACGCAATAGCTTGACCGAGTATTTCCGCGTAGATAATCTTGAAAATATAGATGAAGTCAAACGTGCAGTTGCTTTTCTCTTTTATAAACATGGGCCAATTGACCGCATCGAATCCCACAATGAATATTGGCTAGAGTTGGACGCAAGTCTTCGTGAGCAATTCAATGTTTTTGGTGCCAAACCAGAAGACCTCAAAAAGACTAAATTTAAGTCTGAAATGAAGAAATTGTTCAAAAAAGCAGGTGTCCCCGTAGTACCTGGAGCTGTTATCAAGACGGAAGCAGATGTGGATCAAGCTGTGAATGAAATCGGCCTTCCAATGATTGCTAAACCAGATAATGGAGTGGGAGCAGCCGCAACCTTTAAGCTCGAGACAGAAGATGATATCAATCACTTCAAAGAAGAATGGGATCTTTCAACCGTTTATTTCTTTGAAAAATTTGTCACTTCTAGTGAAATCTGTACCTTTGATGGGCTTGTGGACAAGTATGGTAAGATTGTCTTTTCAACAACCTTTGACTACGCCTATACACCGCTTGATCTCATGATGTATAAGATGGACAATTCTTATTACGTTCTCAAGGATATGAATCCTAAATTACGTAAATATGGTGAGGCCATTGTCAAAGAATTTGGTATGAGAGAACGGTTCTTCCATATCGAGTTCTTCCGTGAGGGGGACGATTACATCGCCATTGAGTACAATAACCGTCCTGCAGGTGGTTTTACCATTGATGTTTATAACTTTGCTCACTCTTTGGACCTCTATCGTGGCTATGCGGCGATTGTTGCGGGAGAAGAGTTTCCTGCATCAGAGTTTGCCCCTCAGTATTGTTTGGCTACTTCTCGCCGTGCAAATGCTCATTATGTCTATTCTGAGGAGGAATTACTTTCCAAGTACAGCCAGCAGTTCAAAGTTAAAAAAATCATGCCAGCAGCCTTCGCGGAACTTCAAGGAGATTACCTTTATATGCTGACAACTCCGAGTCGACATGAAATGGAACAGATGATTGCAGATTTCGGACAACGTCAAGAATAAGAACTATCGGATTAAGGAAATGGAATCCCTTAATCCTTTTGTTTTTTATAAGAAATAAAACCGCTTTCTCATATATTCTTTTTGAAAACCTGTTGCTAAAAGATGTAAAAATTGATAGAATAAGGATTGTCTAAAAAATTTTAAGGAGAATCTATCAAATGGATTTCACATGGGCAATTAAATATGCCACTGAATTTTTGGGAACTGCTATTTTGATCATTCTTGGAAATGGTGCAGTTGCCAACGTTGAACTTAAAGGTACGAAAGGTCACCAAAGTGGCTGGATCGTTATCGCTGTTGGTTACGGTATGGGGGTTATGATCCCAGCCTTGATGTTTGGTAACGTATCTGGAAACCACATCAACCCAGCCTTCACTCTTGGACTTGCGATCAGCGGTCTCTTCCCTTGGGCACAAGTTGCGCCTTATATCATCGCACAAGTTTTGGGTGCTATCTTTGGTCAAGCCTTGGTTGTGGCAACACACCGCCCATACTACTTGAAAACTGAAAATCCAAACAACATCTTGGGTACTTTCTCAACAATTTCAAGTTTGGATAATGGTACAAAAGAATCACATTTTGCAGCAACTGTTAATGGTTTTGTAAATGAGTTTGTTGGATCATTTGTTCTTTTCTTTGCAGCCCTTGGAATGACTAAAAACTTCTTTGGTTCTGAAGTGCTTCAATACATGAAACAAATGGCTAGTCAAGCAGGTCAAAATGTTGACTTTTCTGATTTAGCAATCAAAGCCCAAGTAGCACCACATACTGCTTCAGGACTTTCAGTAGCTCACTTAGCACTTGGATTCCTTGTTATGGCTTTGGTAACATCACTTGGTGGACCTACAGGACCTGCCTTGAACCCAGCCCGTGACTTGGGGCCACGTCTCCTTCATGCTTTCCTTCCAAAATCAGTTCTTGGTGAGCACAAAGGCGATTCAAAATGGTGGTACTCTTGGGTACCAGTAGTAGCACCGATTGCAGCAGCAATTGCGGCAGTAGCTATCTTCAAATTCCTTTACCTATAAGAAAGGGCTCTTTGTCAACTGTAGTGGGTTGAAGAAAAGCTAAGCTCGAGAAAGGACAAATTTCGTCCTTTCTTTTTTGATGTTTAGAGCGATAAAAATCCTTTTTTTGAAGTTTTCAAAGTTTCGAAATCCAAAGGCATTGCGCTTGATAAGTTTGATGAGATTATTGGTCGCTTCTAATTTGGCGTTTGAATAGGGTAGTTGAAGGGCATTGACAA
>NZ_WIJO01000031.1:0-22691 GCF_009496205.1 Streptococcus mitis | reverse complement strand
CATATGAATCTTTCTAATGAGTTGTTTTGTCGCTTTTCATTATAGATCTTATGGGACTTTTTTTCTACAACAAAATAGGCTCCATAATATCCATAGGGGATTTACCCACTACAAATATTATAGAACCTAATAATCAAGCCTTGATACAAAGAGGGATTGTTGAGCACCTCTAATCCTCCTGCAAAAAACGCCAAAAATGCTATAGGATATATAATAAAAATCCCATTTAATACCCCCCACAGAGGAACTGGTCCGTGGACACTCCTTCTTTGAAGTTCAAACGTTTTTTTAATTCGTTCCAGTATCATTTAAACCATCCTCTCATACCTTTTAAAACTTTACTTTTTAAACCTATCTCTGTCAAACTCTCTGTTTGAAATCATATCTGGGTTTACTTTTATATGCTTGATTGAAGCTGTTTCTTCAACATAATGACGGTGTTGGTAGGCATAGATAATATAAAGCCATGTTCGGTACAAATAAGGCCCAAAAATCATGAATAATAAAGACATCCCCCATCCCATAAAATAATCATATCCAATCATCCCTAAAAAAATAAAGCAAAGCGATAAAATTACAGGAGGTCCAAATAAAAAATTATAGACATTTTTGATGGCCTTTTCTGATAAAATTTCTTCAGAATCTAAGTTGACCAGACAAGTCCCAACAATAACAACTATAATAGCAAAAATAAGGGGGAGGAAAATTTTCAAACTAATAAAACTATGATCCCCACTTAAACTGCTAAAAGCAATGATGGCATAAACATGGCCCGTCAGATACATGAGATAGGTTCCAAAGCTAGTTAAAATCCCTCGCTTAAGATCCAAAAGAAAAACCAGATTTAAAATCCAAACAACAATCCCTGTAATAATCAAGCCTTGATGTAAGGCAGGATTTTTTAAAATCCTTAATCCTGCAAGCCAAAATCCTGTAAATACCAAGGGATACAAAATAAAAATCCCATTTAATACTCCCCAAAGAGGAACTGGTCCATGGACACTCCTTCTTTGAAACTCAAAAAATTTTTTGACTCTTTCAATAATCATTTAAACCATCCTCTCATACCTTTTATCAGGCTATTGGCGCCTCAAAACTTTATACATCTGACCTATGTCTTAATGGATAAAGTATATACCCCCACGAAAGAAATAGAAAAGGTGAAAATAGCAATTGTAATCCAAATAATAACCAAGAAGCAGCAGGGTTTCCTATTAAAATAAGTAAGATAACTGAAATTACAATAATAGCTCCTGGGATACCAAAAATTACACTAATAACTTTTTCTTTCAGCACTTGCTGACCATCAACACCACCTAATAATAGCATAAGAAGAAAAATTATTATTGGATATAAAAATATTGCAAATAAGTGAAATAAAAGGAATTGTTCTCCTCCACCTAGTCCTATTACAGCAAAGGGACCAGTTATATATGTAACAACACCCATAATATAGGTAATTAGTCCCGTTGCAAAATTACTTTGTAACTTTGACATTAAAATAATTACAAAAGAAAGTAACTCTAAAACTACTGCTATGATATTTATAGAACTGAAAACATATTGATTTACTAAACTATTTGCTGTCATAAAGAACATGAACATTATCAAAGGAAATATAACAAATACTTGGGTTAATGTCCCCCACATCGGAACAGGTCCCTTAGCATTATTTAATATATCTATCAATGTTCTATGAAATCGTTTCTTCATTTAAACCATCCTCTCATGCCTTTAAAAACTTTACTTTTTAAATCTATCACTGTCAAATTCTCGATTTGAAATCATATCTGGGTTTACCTTTATATGCTTGATTGGCCTTGTTTCCTCAACATCATGACGGTGTTGGTAGGCATAGATAATTATAAACCATGTTTGATATAAAGCAGAGCCAAAAATCATTAACAATAAGGATACTCCCCACCCCATTAAAAAATTATATCCAATGATAGCTAGAAAAATAAAGCAAAGAGATAAAAGTATTATCGGTCCCACTACAAAATTAAGCATAATTTTTCCAGCCTTCTCCGAGATAATTTCTTCAGAGTCCAAGTCAACCAAACAGCTCATGACGATAATAATTACAAGCGCGTAGATAAGGGGGAGAGATAACTTTAGAACAATAAAGTTATGGTCCCCACTCAAACTACTAAATCCAATAATGGTATAAACATGACCAGTCAAATACATGAGATAGGTTCCAAAACTGGTTAAAATCCCTCTCTTAAGATCTAGTAAAAATACTAGATTTAAAACCCAAACAACAATCCCTGTAATAAGCAATGTTTGATACAAAGAGGGATTGTTGAGAACCTCTAATCCTCCTGCAAGAAAAAACAAAAATGCCAAAGGATATAAAATAAAAATCCCATTTAATACGCCCCAAAGAGGAACTGGTCCCTTTATTCTACTTCTTTGAAACTCAAAATATTTTTTGATTCTTTCAATAATCATTTAAACCATCCTCTCATGCCTTTGATCAGGCTATTGGCACCTTTTTTCAGGTTATCAGTGACATTAAACTTTTTATCAAGCCAGTTCAAACCAGCTACAGCACCTGCGGATGCTGCAATCGCTACTACTCCAGTTGCCCAAGCAGGGGCTGTTGCAACACCTAATAGACCTAACCCAACACCTGCTAGCGTTGCTCCAACGCTAGCTCCAGCAATCCCTGCAACAGTTGTTCCCGCTGCCTTAGCCGCATCTATCACAAAACCTGTCGCCTTACTAGCCTCAACTTCATTTCCTCTCAATCCTTGACGTTTGGCCTCTTTTTCATTATAGGGTAGCGATTTCACTATTTTGCATATCGATAAGGTCAAAGGTATCTGTCTTTAAAAGAACACTATTAAAAGCTTCCATGTTCTTTATGGTATCATCTAAACTCTTGACTGCTTGACTATAGCTCGTATTCACACTATCCAAACTAGGATTCGTTAACGTCAGAATATCACCAATCCCTGCATAGATAATTAGTGCCTCACTTGAAATTTTATTCAAATCATTAACAGGATCTTTTATACGTTGCTTGAGGCTCTCTAGATATTCTGTATGAATAATCGCACTAGTATTAGTCTCTGACACAGTATCTTGGAATAATTTCAAAATCCCTTCATAGCGACTGAAAATACTATCCAAGGTATTGATATAGTTATCGACCAGTGGTATCTGATAGTTGGTCACTTTCTGGTTAATGGCATCCTTCACTGCCCCTTTGAGGCTATCAGTTGAAACGACCTCTGATAGACGACTTCTCGAAACAGAAAGCTGTGATTTAATACTCTCAACAGAGATACTCAACAACTCTTTTTGTAACAGAACTTCCGATACATCAATCTTCATTCACTTCCTCCTTAACATAAACACTGGATACCATACCTGCATTTAGGTATTCCTTACGCAGAGCTTCTTGGCAGTAGTGTTCATCCACGGTATCCGAATATCCTTCTGATACAACTCTTTTAATAAAAAGATTACTTATAAGCAAAGGAGAGATGTCAAATCGTAGCCCAAACGGATAGCCATGACCAACATAATCCACGTAATGTCCGTTTGCCAAATCAACTCGACGACCTGAAATGACTACAAAAAAGTCCATCTGTTCGCTTGTACTCCTTGTTCCTATCTCTAAATCTACTTTTTCTATATGTTATTTAACTTTAAGTGAGGGTATTTAATATTTTTTTGTTCCTTCTCAAAAAGCTGTTGAGCGCTTTTTTCTTGGTCATCAATATACCCCTCAAACCAAACTTTACTTATATCTTCTTTGTTAAAAAAATAACATTGATTATCCGTATTTCCATTTGGATATAAACATGCCGAATAATCGAAATAACCAATTGTCCCTTGATTATTATAGAGTGGAAAACGAGATAAAATCATTAACTTCACTTCTCCGTTATGAAGTTGAATCACACTTCCGATTGGCAATATTTTATCATTCATTATTAACTCTCCTTATTACTTAATTCTTTGTATAACTGTCTCAATATCATGCTGCGTTTAATCAATTTGGTATTTAAAATAGTGTATACGATAAAATATGATGATAAAGTTAATACAAGACTAATATAATTACCCGAACTTATAAAAATTGCAGCAGTCACTATTCCTATAATCAAAAAACAGAGCATCGTTATATATAATATTAAAACATTCCTTTTTTCTTGCTTTAAAAAGTTTTGATAGTTTCTTAAATCAATTTGAAATTCTTCTAACTCAATGACACGATTTAAAACATAATAAAGTAATAAGCTACTACCAATACTAATGATAATATAAGCAAGGACCAAAGACAGCAACCGAAAATCTGTTGGTACTTCCCCATTTTTACTTATACTTCTTAAAACAATATATAAAACAAGAGCAATTGAACTGTAACCAGTAATAGCAGTTGCTCCATTGATTTTATCCTTTATTGAATATAACAGTTGATGATTTTCATTGCTATAGTAGACAGATTTTCCCTGATATATACCTAGGACAATGAAACTCTTAGTTTTACTTTTCAAAATTTCCTTTCTAAATTATAAGTTTTATACAGTCCATTTATGATTTTTCCTCTTTGGAATACTTTATTATAAAAGAACATAAAATATATAGTCATAAATAAAACTGAAACAACTCCCCATGAAATATTGCCATATGTGATAAAGAGGTATGCAAAGAATATTATAATTAGTGGTAATATGATAAGAGATAAATAGGTAAAAAAGACATTCTCTCGCTCTCTTAACACGAAGTCTCTCATTGCTTTTTCCTCTAATTGAAGTTTTTCAACTTTCCTCTCACGATGGTACGTAACATAACAAACAACAAAGGCTATTATAAAGGAAATCAGGATGCCTATCATTAAAAATTGATATCTTCCCAGAATGGTTAAATAGTATTTGGAATTAACTTTTCCAATTATGACATAAATAATCATGACCATGCTACTGCCAGCAGTTTCTAAAAAAGAAGTCTTTTTTCTTACTATATATAAACTAGAATCTTTTTTATCAAAATAAACTGGATTTTTATCAATTGTTCCTATAGGAACCATATTTTTTAAATATCTTTTCATGTCTAATTATCATAATAGCAATATTTTTTGTACAACATATGAACCACTTTAAATCTCTGTATTGGTTTCGTGTTTAATAACAATAGGGGGAATATAAAAAATAAAATGGCTAAAAACAAAAACAAAAAATTAGAAGTCAATAAATAAACTATAGAAAAAAGCACTGGAGGAAGAAATGCCAATAATATAATTAGATGGCTCTTAACTATATTTTTCTTCTCATTTTTAAGAAAAGTTATCATATCAACGTTTGAAAGCACAAAAGGACTAATAATTAATTCTTCATTCAAAGCTGGTCTGTAGAGGAGTTTTGAGACAATGATCATTAGAAAAAAACCAAAAATCAAGGGCCAAAAACCACTGAATACCTGAGCCTTTGTTACTTCTCTTACAAGAACATAAAGAATAAGTGCTGCTCCTGTCGAAAAAGCGACAGGAGACGCTTTAAACTTTGTTTTAGAATGACCTAAGAACATCTTGTCTGTTTTCTTATCAAAAAAAACTGTTTCCCCTTCAAAATTACCAATTCCTACAAATTCAACGTCCTTTAACTTTATAATTTGATTTTTGTCCACGAGAATCTCCTATCACTGAAATACAGTTCCAATACCACTGAAAAAGTCAGATACTGCATTACCAACACCATCTATGATTTCCTTACCTGTTTTTACTACATTATTTGTTATTTTTGTGACTTCCTTTCCAACAGTATTATCATAAATCATATCAAATACAGCATTGCCTGCAATTGATAAACCCACTCCTACTATAAACCCTGTAGCAGCTCCAACAATACCACCTACAGCAGTTCCTGCAATAGGTATAACACTACCAATAGTAGCTCCAATTGCTGCTCCTGTATTCATACCAATGGTCATAGCTCCAGTCGATATTGCTGCATGAGCCCCACTCTTAATAACAGCATTCGGAACATTCTCACCAGCTGAAACTTGTGTAGTGAAATCAATTGCAGGACCGATAAATGACATCGCCCTACCTATTTCAGGACCAGACTTGGCAAAAGTTTCAATGCCTTTACCCATGCTTATAAAAGATCCTGACGCGACATTACTTACATTATCAAATATATTAGGAGGAACTATACCATTAGTTCCGAGGTTAATAAAACTTCCAAGTGAATCGCTTAATTTATATAAACCATTAATCACCCCTCCCACAACAGTAGGGGTCTTTTCCAATAATTTAACCCAGCCCTTATCTCCAAACACATCAATACTATTCATGATTGACTCATTGGCGAAATTATTTTTTAAATCATTTGAAATTACATCAGAATAATTTTGATAGTTCGAAGCTACCGTCCCACTATACTTAGACTCGGCAAGTTGTTTTGCGAGAGCATTTTGGTACTTCACAGCTTTGGAGTTGCTATGGATAGCTGTGTGTATCTCTGAAACTGAGTTTTTAAACCAAGTTCGATTATAATAATTTCTCGATGCGGGGTTCCCATATGGAAGAGGGGCATAACCTGATAGGGTAGCGATTTCACTATTTTGCATATCTATAAGGTCAAAGGTATCTGTTTTTAGAAGAACACTATTAAAAGCCTCCATGTTCTTTATGGTATCATCTAAACTTTTGACTGCTTGATTGTAGCTCGTATTCACACTATCCAAGCTTGGATTCGTTAACGTTAGGATATCACTTATCCCTGCATAGATATTTTTCGTCTTACTGGAACTACTCTTCAATCCCTCGATCGGATCTTTCATCCGTTGCTTGATGCGTTCTAGGTATTCTGTCTTAATAATGGCACTGTTGTCAGTCTCTGACACCGTGTCTTGAAAGAGTTTCACAAGTCCATCATAGCGACTGACAATGCTATCTAGGGCATTGACATAGTTATCAACCAGTGGTATCTGATAGTTGGTCACCTTCTGGTTAATGGCATCCTTCACTGCCCCTTTAAGACTATCGGTTGAAACGACCTCTGATAGACGGCTTCTCGAAACAGATAGCTGTTCCTTGATACTATTTACCGAAATAACTAACAACTCTTTTTGAACTCGAACTTCGGATACATCAATCTTCATTCACTTCCTCCTCTGCGTAAACACTGGAAATCAGTCCTGCGTCTAGATAGTCCTTACGCAGAGCTTCTTGGCAGTAGTGTTCATCCACGGTATCCGAATACCCTTCTGATACTACTCTCTTAATCAAGAGATTGCTTAAAAACAAGGGGGAAGTGTCAAAGCGTAATCCAAATGGATAGCCATGACCGATGTAGTCCATATAATGACCATTATCCAAATCAACTCGACGACCTGAAAGAACTACAAAAAAGTCCATCTGCTCGCTTTCAAATGACTCAACCAAGTCCTTAGGAAGAAGCTCACGATCAAGTTCGACAACACTACCCAAAGGATAGATACGACTTAAGCAGAGATCCACATAGGAAGCATACTGGATAAAAAGCGAACGAGGTAAGGTGACTTCTTCTTGGAGACGACGAATCCGCACGAGTTCTTTTTCATAGAAAAACTCCAACGGCGCCCCTATCATTGGATGATAATGATAACTAGGTTCGTCATTCATAAAAGCTATATAACAGGCCCGAAAAACATCTGGATGTCCTGATAGGGTCATCGCTACCGCTGTCAATACTTCCTGCTCCTTTTCAGATAGGCTACATCTAGACAAAGCTCGGGCGAATAAAATCATTTGTTCTTCCTTCATGGTAGCAACCCTCCTGATGCAATAGCTCCTGCTTCATGCGCGTCATCATCTATCTTATTCTGTCCTGCTTGTTCCATTTTTAGAGCATCTGAGCTGGTAAAATTTTTCAAAGTAACAATAGACTTGTTAAAGTGCTCCAAAACGTCATTAAAAGTGGTAAAAGGGGTAAGATCTGTGCGACTAAACCGCATATCACTTAGTTTACCGATTCCTGTAGTTGATGTAGAAACATCTCTTGTAATAGTGTTCCAACTGGATTGATTTACACCTGTATCTACCATTTCTCTCCCTAATCCTCCATATATTCATAGACACGAGCCTGATGATAATATGATGCTATTGCAGACTGTAGTTCACTTGATTGAGTTTCCAGACTACGTATCTTATCCTCAATAGCAGTTTTATTATTGTTATGGCTATCTCGAAAATTAGTAATATTCGTTCCTAAATTATAAAAATGACCTTCAAAATCTTGCTGACGACTCCCCTTAAAACTAGAGGAATCTAAAGGAAGAATCTGACCTAAAGATCTTGCACGATTATCAATAGACTGTATCTCACTTGCTAAACTACTGCTAGCTTTTCTTAATCTAGATATTTTCCCGTCAACTACACTTTTTGCTCTTTGAGCTTCAGCAGCTTGTCGACGAAATCTAGCTGCAATTTGTTTATAATACGACCCCATTTCCCTTCTCCTTTTTATAAACTGTACTTCATTTTAGCATATTTTGCTTAGAATCAACAACCCATATACATATCCTTTTGATTAAACTTACTCCCTTTGAATCAATCCCCAAAAGTGAGAACTCCTATAGTTAACTTTTGGGGAAAGGCTCTTATCAAGTTCAAGCGTGAAGGGTTGCTGATGCCAACCATGCCTCCAATTGCAGAGTAAGCTATTGTCAGGTCTGGATATTTATATTACATCAGTGACCAGTCTACCTAAATCTTCATTATAACATTTTCTCACCATATAGAAAATCCTAGAATGAAATTCTAGGATTTGTATGTCATTTTTTGAAGTCTTCTATGGTGAAGTGGTCATAGGTGATTTTTGAAACTTCCTCATCATAACGACTCAAAAAGTCTTGAAATCTATGATCAATGTAACCAAAGAAGAGCACTTCATCAATATCCTCTTTGTTAAAGAAGATAATGTTTTGATTAACAAGCCCTAGTGGAAGACTGACCGCTCCAAAGTCAAAATAACCTTGCTTGCCGTCCTTTTCAGTAACTGGACAATGATTAATAATCATGACAGGCTCCACACCTTCTCTCACTCGAACAACACTTCCAATCGGTAAAGCCGTACGTTCTGACATCAGTTTTCTCCTTCTAAATATCTCTTCGCTTCCTGAACATAAAAGAGTTCTGGATTTTCATGGGCGATGCTTTCAAACAAACTACGAGAACGAGCTTCGTCTCCTTTTAATTGAGCGTTGAGGGCTCCATAATAAGAAAACATGATTCGAGCTAGCTTATTTTTAGGTTCGGTAGTGTCGAAGTAGTCATTCACTTCTCCATTGAGTATTTTTGATACTGGTTCAATTAAATCCAACATTCTATTTTTGTCAATTCTTTTAATTTTTTCCCAATCACAAGGTATTGAAAGTTTAGAAATATCATCTATCTCTCTTAAATGAAGATAGGATAATGATTCTATAAATACGATATTTAGTTCATAGATACGCTTTACATTCCATTTAGAACGTTTAACTCTTATTCGTTCAGTATATTGGATTGCCTCACTAAAATTTCCTTGATAAAACGAACATCTAGCCAAACCCATATTTAATGCATTTAAATTCCCTATTTTATTATCAGGACGCCTTTCATAAGTTTCAGTTAAAAGAGAAACATATTTTGTAAAATTCACTTGCTCGTATAAAATAACTTCTGCAACGTGATTTACTAAAAAATGAGTTATTACAACGATAATAGTCAGTAATATTAGAAATATAAGCAATAATGTAGTCACGACGGTTGATTTTACAAATAATAAACTAATTGCTGTTGCTATAATTGTCCAACGTAGATAAAATAAAATATAAACTTCCAGTATACTGCAAATTCTAACTGATGACCAATTCAAGATATTCTTAGAAATATTATCTAACATAAAAAACTCCTATAAAAAATTATAAACTAATTTATGCAAATAAACTAGCTAAATAAGCTAGCAAAGCACCTCCAGCTGTGACAAGTTCACCACCAAAGAGGAATGCAATCGTTACTACAACTCCAATTACTACTTCCTTAGGATGTTCTACAACCCAATTAAAAGCATTACCAACTAACTCACCAGTTGTATTAAAAGTTTGAGTGAGATGATCCACCGTCCTCACTCCCGTCTCGTTAGTCGTTTTAACTGTTGCGTAGTCTTGTTTGACCTGATTATGTTCCTTCACATAAGTCACGCGGTAGCCATCCTCTGACTTGGTACCAACCTCAACCGAGCGATTCTTGTAGCCAAAGCCAATGGAAAGGTTGGGGGCAAGTTTGCTATAGCTTGAACTAATCTTGTCTGCTAGACTGAACTCACCCGTTATAGAATAGTCCTTTAGCCCTATCTTCGTCTTATAATTGGGCTTTTCATCTAGGAAATCTGTACTCAGTCCCCCTACGCTATACTCTCCTTCTTGACTTAACTTACCATCTTTATATTTAGTGTTAAAAGTGATGGCACTTTCCCCTTTAAAGTGACCTTTTATCTGGATTTTGCTCTTGAGATAGTGCTGACCATCGTCATATACTGTGATCTCCTTCTCAAACGTAACTTCATTCCCTTTCAAGAAATCAATCAGCTCCTGAGGTTTCTTACCGCCATTCCCATGGGAGACAAGAGAGATCGTACGACCCAAGGTCTGTAGTTCCTGCTCACTCATCTGACTCAAGTCAAAGGCCGTTTCTGGATTATAATGTCGAATATAACGGATTAGTTCTTCGTGCAGAGTTTTAGAATTCTCGATCTGTTGATCCCGTAACTTCGTGTCCTTAAAAATTGCAAGGGCTTCTACATTGTGATAAGGGTCTGTCATAGCAACAGCTTTGCGAGACCGACTCAAACCACTTGCGATTGTGGAGAGGGTAGTGGTCACACCGTTCCCCAACAATTCACCATTAAATGATTCCATCCGACTTTCAGTTGTACGAAGAGATTGCAGGGCTTCTTCCTTCTGGCTTTTGATATCTGCTGTAGAAGGATTGCTGATGCCCACCATACCTCCAATTGCAGAGTAAGCTATTGTCAGGTCTGGATGGGCAATCAAGTTCAAAATCTCTTGAGTCGGTTTTCCCACAGCTGTTTTTAAACCAGAAAATTCTGACGTATCAATGACAGCAGCAGGACTATGCTCATCAACCAACTCCTGAAAGCGTAACATCAGCCGATCCCACTCATTATATAAACCATTGGCTAAATCATGGTAACTAAATAATAAAGGCAGGTTATAATTACTCAGTTCTGCATTAATCGCATCTTTGGTGGCAGAACGAAAACTTTCGGTGCCAATCAACTCTCGAGTCCCTTGAATCGCTGCTAGAATCTTATCCTCAAATCCACTTTTTGAACGATAAAGTCCCTCGCGCGCTATCAATAATTCAGAATACTTATATTTCATTGGCTAGCCTCCATTTGATAATTGTGAAAAGTATAAGAATCCAGATCCTTTGCAAGTAGTTGGCGACGTAGGTTTAAGACATGTTGTTCCTGAATATCATTCTTCTCTAGCCCCCTAAAAAGGACGGATGCAATCATGTCATCGGATATAACTAAGGTTTCTTGATTTGGAATCAAACCTTTTGGCCAAAAATATCCTGTGTAATCTAGATAAAATTTGTTTTCAATTGATACCCGTTGCCCTGTAATTAATACATAGATAGGCATTTCTTCAATAAAATCCTCAAGATCATCTTTGGGTAACTTTTCTCTATTTATTTGAATAACACTACCTAATGGCAGAATTTCTGTATAAATTTTATCAATTAATCCAAGTAAACGCACAAACTCAGATGTGGAAAAAAGCTGAGTTTCCCCAAGACGAGTGATAATAACCTCTCCCTTATTGAAGCGAAAATCAATACTTGCTCCAATTGTTGGATTGTATTCATAACTCATATCACTCTGAGACAAATTTGAAACCAATGTTCTAAATAAATCCGGTCTATAAATAATAGCTTTGGCGATTTGATCGATGAGTGAATTTGGCTTAAATCCAAGATAGGACTCTGTAAAATACTGCGCCCATAACATTTCTTGTGAAATCATCTTATCCTCCTCTAAAACCTGCAGCCCCAGCAGCATCATCAGACACTTTATTCGCTACAGCCCTAGACATGTTTCGTGTCTGATTTATTGAATTGCTTTTAAACGTTTTTATCGAACTGTTTAACTCATCTATCATCGTATTAATTTTAAGGAAAGGTTGTAAGTCATTCTCGCTCAAGGCAGGTTTTGAAAGATCGGACAAAGCATCAATTGATGAAGAATATGAAACAACATCAACAGACCAAATATTATAATCTAATTTTATTTCTCCCATAACTCTCCCCCTTAATCTTCATTTTGGCTTTGAAGATAAATATAAGTATTTAGTGATTGGCTAGCGTAATTCATACCAATTGCTAAATTAGAAGCTTCAGCCGTATAAGTTGAGATTTTTTGGTCAATCAAATCAATATTATTCTGGGTATTCTCCAACCATTGGGAAATCGATCCTTTTAGCGTCTCTATTTTATTATTAAAATCATCTCTTCTATTTCCAGCAAAATTAGAAGTAGCTTTTGCCTTTATCAAATCGTATTGAGACAATTGTTCTGAAATTGCGCTTTTCTTGCTCTGTATTTTACTCTTATTCTGTTTTAGAATACTAATTTTATTTAATATACCTGCTCTTTCACTAGACATTGTTGAAATCTGTTGTCGTAAAGAGTAAATCTCATAACTGTAATCACGAGACATAGCTATATCTCCTTTGTTTTTTATCAACTTATGTTAAAGATTCTATCCATTATCTGTAACCAATCGTAAACGATAACCTATTCTACCCACAAAAAAGTTTGTCTCATCCTCTGCTACAACTGGCTCGCTGAAGCTCGTTTGTACTTTTGAAATATTTTGATCTTTGAACCTTGTTCCAACACATCCAGCAGGAACATTGCTCTTTAAGACCTTGTCAACATCTAAGTAGCCTACACTAATAGCTTGTTGTTCTCCCATAAATACAAAATGAATGTGAACTTTCCCGCTATTTCTAACAATCTTTTTAAATACATCCTCGGTTATTTTCATATTTAATAAAGCCCCTAGCATATGCGCCTCTGGGATAAATACGTACATCATTGAAGCCTCTTTACCATTGTGACGGCTTTCAATTTCTCCTTGAATATCGTTAAAGAAACTAGGTATATTATCTCTATCAATAATTTTATCAAATACTTCTGTTTTTTTGTAACTATTGTTGGTATTTAATAATATTTTTTCAATATTTACTAATCTATTCAGACCTGGCATCAAACTATTTTCACAATATTCCAATTGTTGCGGGGTATCATATAAGAATTCAAAATACCCATCTCTATCGGGAACAAACCCTTGAGGATCCGTTGTTTCTTTATCAAACCCTATTGGTAATTCTCCCCTCGACCACATCTCAAGTACTTTAGGATGATTACTAAAGTGTGTAAGCGTCACTTCATTTGGCAACATTGGGATTGGTTCTGGGCAAACTCCTGTCCAGCTTCTTGCAATCAACTTGACTTCTTCTTCCAAGTTATATAGGCGCTCAATGTCCCCTTCTCCACTTATAGGGAGATAAACCTGAATGGCATAAGGAATATCTTCTTTCAACTGGGCACGACCAAAAATTTCTTGCTGAATTAAAGCATCGCGTCCGATAATTTCCTTAGAAGCTCCTTCATCAACCAGGTAAAAGGCCAAGCGCGAGGTGATATTACTTGACATACTGATTTTAAGGCTATTTGAACGAAGTGCTGTCAAAATCACATAGCATCCAAGACTCGCTCCCTCACGTAGGAGGCGGTTAATCGTACTTTCAATGGCTTCTTCTAGTGGTGTGTCTTTTATAGTATCAAACCCGTCAAAAATAGTAAGAATAGCAGGGAGTTTCTCACCCGATTTTTGTTCGTATTGAGAAAGGCTTGCTACATTATAGAGGGCAAATTTTTCCTTGCGAATCTTCAACTCTTGGTCAATACGTTTTAAAAACTTAACCAGTTTTTCTTCTTCATCAAACCTTGTCAAATCAACTACATGAGGTAAATCTTTTAGTGGCAAGAGTCCATTTGTCCCAAAGTCAAATAAATTGATTTGTACTTGCTCTGGAGTATTCAAACGAGCGAGATTTAACACTAGAGTTTGAAGAGCTAGGGATTTCCCAAAACCAGGTGAACCATAGAAAACTGTATGCCCCATTTTTTCCAAATCAAAATGATAATCCTTCTGACGTTGCTCTGTCGGAATATCCATTCGAGCAAAAGGAACGGCCAATACTTTTTCGTCGGTCCAGTGAATATCTGTTTGAGGGGATATGATGGCTGTCTCTAGTGGTTCTAACCACGGTTTATCTGGCAGGTTGAGGGGAACAGTCTTGCTCACTCTTGCTATGTAGTTTACAACAGCTGAGAGTTCCGTGATTTCTTCCGTCTGATCAGCAGTATAATTTTCGTCCTTAGATAGGTCATCAGATAGTAATTCATATTGTCCTAGGTCATTTATCAACCAGATTCGTTCATCAACAACTTCTTGAACTCCCTCTGTTTGTGGGGCATACTGCGCACCACTCCATGCAGACTGGAACAATTCATAGATTTCGTTGTTTCCTACTTGTAGGTAAGCACGCCCTGGTTCAGTAATGCTCGCCGCATCTGGTGTTTTAATAATTTCATTTGAATCAGACTCATCTGACACTTTCAAAGCTAGTTTGAAACGCGAGTTTGACCATATTTGATCATTCACGACACCTGATGGCTTTTGTGTAGCAAGAATTAGATGGACTCCAAGCGAACGTCCGATACGGGCTGTCGAAACCAGCTCTGTCATAAATTCTGGTTCATGTTCTTTCAATTCAGCAAACTCATCACTAATAAGGAAGAGATGAGGTAATGGTTTGTCTGGATAACCTGATTTGTCAGTAGCTTGTTGACCTTCCTTATATAATTTAGTGTATCCATTGATATGGTTGACGCCAAATTGATTAAATAGTCGTTGACGTTTTTGTAACTCTGCTTTGATAGAAGCTAGGGCACGCGCACTAGCAGCTCCATCTAAGTTAGTAATAGACCCAAGCATATGTGGTAAATCTTTGAAAAGATTCGCCATCCCACCACCCTTGAAGTCAATGGTAAGAAATCCAACATCCTCTGGACTAAAATTCACAGCCATGGATAATATATAAGACTGAAGAATCTCCGATTTACCTGAACCAGTGGTTCCTGCTACGAGGCCATGTGGTCCATGTGCACGTTCATGTAAGTTGAGCTCCACCTGATCATCTTTCCCACGCAATCCTAATGGCACCGCTAACGTTTTAAAAGTATCCGCTTTGGACCATCTAGTCGCAACCTGTAACTCTTCAACTTCTTTGACTTGATAGAGTTCCAAAAAAGTAACAGATTTAGGAATCGTGTTCTTCTCTACTTCCATGTGTTTTAGATTTGCTAAAGTACGAATAGAATCTTCATAGCAATCCAACAGCGGATGGGGAATAAAGGTTTGAGCACTATAGGCACCTTCATCATTAATGATTTGACCTAGATTTTGATTCTTATATTCAATCAGAGTTGTGATAGTTTCTGGCAAAAGACGACGCGCCTCTTTCACCCAAATGACTGTTACACCCAACTCTGTCAAATCCTTGGCTAGATACTCATTCAAACTATGGCCAAGTAAATGGGAGTCATCCATAATCGTTAAGACATAATGAGGTTTAAAGCGCGCATCTTTTTCCCCCATTTCACGTTTGATTTGAGAACGTTTTTGAATAATACGGTAAAGCGAATTTAGAACAGCATCACGGCTTCTGGCATCGTGAACAAAACCACGAATATTTCGTTCCTGCATATTAAAATGAGGAAGAAAGCGCCACTCAGACCAATCTTTCTCATATCTCTGTTCTTGAACAAGATTGATAAAATTAACATCTAAGTAGCTATGGAACATTGCCATCTGTAAGAGCATATTATACACAGCTGTCCTAGTTACTTCACTGTTTCCAACAAGACCAACTGTCGCTTCAAAGATATTAACCGTGATCGGAACTTTCTTTTGCAAACTGTAGTCTTGCAAGACTGTTCGAGCAAACTGCGATATTTCATCTTTACTTTGCTCATCAAAATTTGTTTGCAGCTCTAGCTGGCTTAACCTATCACCTAAACCCAAAGACACCTGTAAGAAATCTTCATTATAGTCCATTCTCTCATAAATTCTTGAATCATACTTTGCAATCAGTTCAGTAATGGTTGAGATTGACGGTTGATTATAATGTAAAATACTAGTTTCTTCTTTGTAGTATTTTTCTAAGTCAGATACTTGGTTTAATAAATATGCCTCATAATCTTGAATTCGATTTTTTTCTTGTTCCTTGGTATCCTTTTTCTCTTCAAAATACTGACTCATAGTTGTCGCTGCTGTCAGGAGACTAAAGCCCCCCATCCCTAGCATCATTACAGGATTACCTTTTGTCCAAATTGAACTCAATGCAGTTAAAGTAAACATTCCTAAAGCTGGAACAATTGCTCTGATGAGCGAGTTTTTTGGGAGTCTAATCGGTTGAGGAGGTTGATTGATAATGATTTTCCCGCTATGGATAATAGGGTTAACTCTGGGACTCCTTCTATATTCTGGAAAATCCATCGGATACTCATTATTTTTTTCTTGTATCAGAATTTGATTCCTATTTAATTGCGGTTCTTCGAAGAGACATCCAATCTTCCACTGATTCTTTCTTTTTTCTATAAAATAATTAGAAACCTTCATTCGGTTCCCTAATTCAAACGGATAAAGTCCTCCCTCTTTGACTAGACGGTCATTTAAATAAATCGGAGATTCCCCAAGTGTCACCTGTACTTGATTATTTGAAAAAATAAGTTGGTTCGAAATTTTCCAACTAATATCAGCTGATTCTTTCTTGCTACAAATAAATCGCTGTGGTGGGAAAATATAACTGATAAAAATATCTTCCTCAGGAACCAACAAGGTTACAATTTCTTTATCAAAAGTAGATTTTCCTCTTTCTAAAGTCTTACCATTTCGATAGACTATTCTACCTTCTACTGTATACTCGTTAGTACCGACCTTCACCTTTTGTCCTTCAAACAAATCTATTTTCTCTAGATTATCTTGTTCAATCAACAAGGTATAAAGAGGTTTATGAAGCTCTCCTAATTGGTCTCCCAGCTGATGATCATATTCTAGCTTTTTTGCCTTCATTTATCGTTCACTCTTTTCTTTTGTTCGGTTGTCTTTAGGAGTTGTTGTTTCAGTAGATACTTTTGTATCACTACTATTTGTCGTAGCTTCTCCAATCTCAGCAGAAAGTTCTTTTATTTTCTTTTCATATTCTTCAAGTTTCTTTTGTTTTTCAGAACCATTCATATTGATGTCTGCCTTAACTGACTCGTATAGATTTGTATAAGCATGTAAAATCAATTGCGTGTCCCCGATATTTTGTGCCACATCTAGAGCTTTTTCAAATTTTCCACGTCCAAGATAAATCCAATAAGAAAAAATTGTATCATCTGTTGATTCTGTAATCGTATTTAAAATAACTTCCTTTTGCTTATCACTCAAACTATCTAAACGGACATAACTTGCTGCTAAGATATACTTGGCCTCCTTGGGCAATGATTCTGTACCATAATTTTTTAATGATTCAACTGTTTCAGAGTAATCTTTTCGCATGAAATTTGATTGTGCCATAATGACTGATGATTTTAGTGGCCCATCTTTAAACATAGATTTGTAAGTTGCAAAGCTTAAGACAAGTGTGGTTGTAGCAAGTAAAGCTCCCCCTATTAACAAAGTCTTCCATTTTTTCTTGTTAACCAACAAATTTGCTTTTGAACTCTCTTCTGATAGTTTGGCATACTTTTCTGCAATATAATTATTGACATCAGCTACACTCTCTAAGGGAATAATATCTTGTGCCACCTTTTCCTTTATTGCATCAATCCCATGGATGGCTAGTTCAAAATCTATCTTAGGTAGTAAAATAGAAATCATTAAAGCTTTATAAGATTCTAGATAAAATTCAGAACTATACTGTTGAGGTGCAAGTAATTTTTCAATTCCATAGTGTAACATTTGTACATTACTTCCAAAAATAATGATATTTTCAGGATGAATGTACGGAATTTTATAATCATTTTCAGAACGAACTAATACAGACATACTTTGTGCCAAACTAAAACGTTCAAGTTCCGTAGTTCTTTCTAAAATTTCTTCTTTAACAGTTTTAAAATACTCAGGAATCTTATACTGCAAAGAAAGAACTCCGTCTTTCTGTACTATTTCTACTGGACAATATTCTTGAATCAATTCAAGTTGTTCTCTACGATAACCTGATGAAGAAATTTGAACTGATATTTGATTGTCTTCTCTCACAAATTCTAGTCGATCTGCTTCAAACATTTTTTCCTCCTATGATACATCCTCAATCTCTATATAATCTCCATCGCTAACTGGATAAACAGCCAAGATATCCATTGGTTCGATATGGATTTGTTTGTTTCTAAGTTTGAAACAAAACGAACTATTTAGAGGTAAATTCAACTGTTCTCTAACTTTGGTATCTTTTAGTAATTCTTCTAATCTTAACCAAGTTAGAGATTTTGAAACTAGAATATCTATTTGTTTTGCTCTATAGTCTAGAGTTAACTTTATTTTTTCGTAATCCATGCCATTTCCTTCCTAAATAGACTCCCAACAAAACCATAAACAGTAAGAAAAAACTGGTAAATACATTTCCCATCCAATCCTTAAAAATTGAATAATTCCTTTGTTTAAAAGAGGATTTCTCCTCTATAGTGTATTGATTAAACAATGATGTTTGGACAACAGTAGTTTCTAGACGATAAATAGAGTGATTTTCACCATCAGTAAATATAGTCTGTTCTGCTCCCTGTATAAGTTCTTTGGTTGTTTGAGTTTTCTGGTCCACAACCTTTTGGGTACGATTTAAAAATAAATTTGGAGCATATTTGGATTCTATCCTATTTTTGACCGTTTCCTGTGTACTATTTGTAATGATATCTGTATCAAGTTTTAAGCTACCATCGTCTGCATAGACTAACACAGGAAATACTATACAAAGAATTAATAGGTACTTTTTAATGTTCTTCATCATAAAATAAAAATAAGCGTCAAGTTCCCCTGACGCTCCTCAAAATTAACTACAAACCAAAGCTTTGTGCATCTTGTTGGTCACGTTCAGCTACTGTTTGAGCATAGTTGTTCAATTGTTGGTTGATGCTCACTAGAAGCTCCTCAAATTTTTGAACATGTGTATACAACTG
The DNA here is from genome assembly GCF_009496205.1 of Streptococcus mitis. Classification (GTDB taxonomy): domain Bacteria; phylum Bacillota; class Bacilli; order Lactobacillales; family Streptococcaceae; genus Streptococcus; species Streptococcus mitis_BN. Next base: position 3,397 of record NZ_WIJO01000031.1, on the reverse strand, counting down.
GTTGTATTGCTCAAGGTAAGCATTAAATGCTTGACCTTTCCATTGTGATGCCATTTCGCCATTTGTTCGATTAACAGTTTGTACAGCCTGTTCAATTTGTTCTTTAGCACTAAGATAAATTGCCGCCTGAGATTGTAACTGTTCTGGGGTTAAACTAATTACTGACATTAGTATTCTCCTTTAATTTTTATTTTTATTATTTTATCATATATTTTATTATTTGTCTATCATTTTATTACACTATATTCCATTATTACCCCAGAAAATTTAAAACTTAATAGTTCAAATCGCCCCCTTGTTTCAGATTCACATTAGTGATATAATAAACTATAAATGAAAGGGTTTATGTATGAAAAAAATAATCATAGGTGGTAGCATTTTTGTAACATTATTGGTCGGTTCTGGTGCTGCTTTTGTTTACTTAAAAAATCAAGAAGTTTCAATAACTAATAAAGTAAATGACCGTAAATTAAATATTGCTTTAGTAAATGAAGACACTGGTGGATCTTTAAATGGGAACACGTATAATTTAGGGAATGATTTTACAACATTATTATCCAAAGATAGCTCAAACCAATGGACAGTTATGACTCGCAATGTCGCTGAAAATCGATTTGAGAATGGTTCTGTTGACGTCATTGTATACATAGAACAACAATTTTCAGAGAAAATAGCTCAACTGGAAAGCTTTAACCCAGACCGAGCAAAGATAGCATATAAAACAAAATCGAATCTAGATCCTGTCAAATCTAAAAATGTAGAGTTACGTGTCGGAGAACATCTGAATACAATCAATCAAAACGTTATCAAAATGTACTTTTCGAGTGTCATTAACAACTTAGACGATGCAAAAAGAAATGTTGAAAACATTGTCAATGAGCAATCAGGAACACACTCTAAAATTTCTCAGTATATCTATACACCATCCAATCAAGCTAGCCAATCTATTACTAGTACTATGGATTTAGTTTCTGGTTTAGAAAAAAACAACTCTTCCTTCGAAGAACTTCAAAAAAATTTCTCCGAATCAGTTATAAAACTTTTAAATAGTACGGGTAATGACTTACAAACAAAACTTCAAGAGGTTAAAGGTAATTTTGATAGAGAAATAGAAAATTCAAAACAAAATGTCTCTACAACAAATACGATTTTAAAAGATCAATATGAAGAAACTGCTAAATTTGTAGAAAAGATAAATGATTCTGCATCAAAATCATTATCTCAATTTGGAAATAATAATGATACTCAAAAATCAGAAATTAGTAAATTTGAAGATTTGATTTCTAATTACCATAAAATTATTTCTGATTATCGAGATAAAACAAATGATAAAAAGACTGAATTAGAGAAGCTCCAAACTGAATTAGAAAAAGAGAAGAAAAAAGTAGAGTTATTTTACTTTGGAAAAGAAGGAGTGGATACTAAATCGGATTTAACTTCTGAATCCAAAGCAACGCTTGCAGCACAAATAAACAATAGCCTACAAGTAAAAAATTCTTTACCTGACACTTATCAAGATATGATTCGTTCAACACTATCAGAAACTAGTATCCAAATGTCTGACTACAAAGAATTATTTGCTAAATTACAGAAATTAAAAGTCTTAACCCCTAATCAAGTTAATGAATATACTTCAAAACTAACTTTAATTGAGAACTATTCTAAATTTGATAAAAAATTTACACCTATAACCGGCTTGCCTAGTTTTGAATTTTTAACAACAGAAAATGATAAATTAGACAAAATTACCGAAGAAATCCCTATCACAGTTAAACTTCCTCAAGCAGGGCAAGAAACTGCTACAACAGAGATTTCTTCCCCTATTTCAACTACCCCAAGTGATGCTTCCTCTTTAAATGTAGAATCAAAACCTGAAATCTCTAATGCATCAACTGAAACAAAAACATCAGCCGAAACAAAAACATCAACTGAAACAAAATACATATCACCTAAGGCTAAAATTTCAGTTACTGGAGATGCTAAATTAGTAAATGGTGAACAGGTTATTGCTGATGATAAGACCTATAAATTGACCATTTCCTATACTTTTGAGCCACATTATGGAAAAAATGATATATCTTTTGAGATACACATCGGAGACACAATAATCCCTATAAAACAAACCATCTATCGTAGTGATAAAGAGGAATCAGATGTACTTGTTAAAAAGGATTTAACACATATTTTTGATAAATTAAGTAGAATTAATCAAGCTGCAGGAATGATTAAAGCAATCTATGGAAATCCAAACAGTAGCTCTATAAACTTTTCTGCTTTATCACCTGATTCAGTTTATAATATGTATGGTAATATCAATCGTGAAGATATTGAATCGCAACTTTCAAATAAACAAATCACACAATTTAAACAATCTGGTCTTGAATTACTCGACGAAATTCAAAGGACTTCAAATTCGTTAAGAAAAATAACAAGTGAAATACCAAAATTGAATGAAACAGATTTACCAAATGATTATTTCAAAGTGGAAATCACAGATTTAACAAATTGGTATAATACATCAATTAAATCTTTATCAGAAGAATATGGCATATGGAAAGAAACAAAAGAAAAACAACTTGAAATTACAAATTCAACTTCTGAATCAAACAACAATCAATTAAAAGTTAAAATTGAGACACCTGAGCAACTGTATCAATCTATTCAATCACTAGTTACTATCACTTCTGATAGTTCAAAAATAACTAACAAGAATCATGAAGCTGTTGGAACAATGAAAGATCAATTCACTCAATTTAATAGCCAAGTTAAAACGATTAAAGATAATATTGACCGCACTATTTCAACAACAAACGAATTGATTACTACTGAAGCAAATGTTATTCAAGGAAATAGAAATTATGCAGATTCCTTCAAAACTGTTATGAAAAATATCCGTGATGGAGGAACCACTAACCAAAATGTTATGAGTTTCTTATCAAATCCTATAGAAACCAAAAAAGAAACTTATGCTACGCCTATTTCTGTAGAAAATAACAGATTATGGATAATTGTTGCTGTTGTTGTTTCTGGAATTACATCAGCTGGAATTACCTACTGGTTAACAAAGGAGAAAAAATAATTTCTTTATAAAAATATAATTAAAAAGAGTCTGGGACAATAGTCCCTTATCTCCAAAAAAACAACGGATTTGCCGTTGTTTCAGATTGAAGACAAACATCGTTTTAATGTTTGTCTTTTTTATATCTTCAGCGTTACTATTCTCAAAATAGGCTGAAATCTTTATCAAAATAGTTTTCAGAGAAAAATAAAAAGGCTTCCCCGCCATCACTTTTACCAATTTTTTGATATTCAGGCACGCCAAAGTAAGTCCAACTTTTGCCTTCATTTTGGACTTACCCACTTCTCTTGTATAACGTAGATTGTGGTATTCTTTGGC
>NZ_WIJO01000030.1:0-23034 GCF_009496205.1 Streptococcus mitis | reverse complement strand
ATATAAGTATAAAATACAAGTTAAAGAGCTAATAATAATTATCATGAAAATAAATGATATCTTCATATAATAACTCAACAGTGCTGCTATTAAAAATATCAACACTGCTATTACTAAAAATTTTCCTACTAATTTTTCATAAAACTTTCTATTTGAAAACTCTTGATTTTTATGAAGATAATTTTTTCTTATTTCTTCTAGATACTTTGCATTATTAATTAAATTAAAATACTTTCTTTCTCCTAAAGGAATAATATACACGATTAATAAAAACACTAAAAATATAATCGACCAACCTAAGTAATCTCTACTGACGAATACCAATCCTGAAATTGACAATACCATCACTATAAATTCACTCTGAAACTTAGCTTTCTTAAAAATGATCCTAGAAATTACAGGTATTAGTCCAATTAAAGAAATTTTTAAAATCCATATAAATTCTTTGATATCAAAAGTAATATTAATTATTTTTTGTGGAATATTTCCTCCATTCATAATATAATGATAAACACTCGGCGTTTGATAAATCCCATATTTGATAAACGGTTCTAAAGTAACAATCAATAGCGGAACTACAATCACACAAAAATATGATACTAACAAAATAATATATGTTAAAGATAATATATCTTTTTCCTTATCATTTCTACACACTCGATTTATTCTAGCTATCAATTCATTAATCACCATGTTCACTCCTTTTCTTTTTTTGCGATTAAAACAACTATTTAACAATTACCTACTTTTTAACGGTTTAATTTCAGCCAATACGTATCAAATTACATTAGCTTACTTCAATACTACCTCTACAATTCTTTTATTTCTAACTATTTTGAGTTTTTATTGTATTATTCACTTAATCCCCATTTCTGTGGTAATGAGTTTTATCATACAATTATCTCCTTTTTTGAATTAGGGGGTGTGCAAAGTGCATTTAGGGTTTGCACCTTGTAACGATTTATGTATCCCCCTTTATTTCTTCAATCTGTCTAATCTTATTTATTATACCATAAAACCAATATGACTCTCCACAGAAAAAAGCCAGATTATATTTCTATAACCTGACCATTTTCGAAGTAAGGCATCCCCTTTGTACTTTTCATTTTGCAACATACTTTTTACTGTAGTATAGCTCCATACCTTTTTACCTTTGATGTTTGACCCATTAGAGAAGGTAACAATATTTTTACATCATTAAAATCGTGCAACTTTTTTCAGATACTTTTAAAAGATTGATTTCATTATCTATTTCCTTTATACTGGATAAAAAGGAGAATAGTATGTCAGAAACAAATCACGAAATCGATTCAAATTTTGCAGGTCGTTTAAATATCCTGCGTGCGGGTGTTCTTGGTGCTAATGATGGAATTATTTCCATTGCTGGTGTGGTTATTGGGGTTGCCAGTGCTACGATCAATATCTGGATTATCTTTTTATCAGGATTTGCAGCTATCTTAGCTGGTGCCTTTTCAATGGCTGGTGGAGAATATGTATCCGTTTCAACTCAAAAAGATACTGAGGAAGCGGCCGTTGCGCGTGAGCAACTCTTGCTAGACCAAGACATGGAGCTAGCTAAAAAGTCCCTCTATGCTGCCTATATTCAAAATGGTGAGTGTGAAACATCAGCCCAACTTCTCACCAACAAAGCCTTTTTAAATAATCCGCTCAAGGCTTTGGTAGAGGAAAAATATGGGATTGAGTATGAAGAGTTCACCAATCCTTGGCATGCTGCTATCTCTAGCTTTATTTCTTTTTTCCTTGGTAGCTTACCACCAATGCTTTCAATTACCATTTTCCCAAGTGAATACCGCATACCTGCTACTGTCCTTATCGTCGGTGTGGCTCTTCTTCTCACTGGCTACACAAGTGCTAGACTTGGAAAAGCCCCGACCAAAACGGCTATGATTCGGAACCTTGCTATTGGTCTCTTAACTATGGGCGTTACTTTCCTGCTCGGACAACTTTTCAGCATTTAGAACATAAGAAATACCTCGATTTTGAAGTCGAGGTATCTTTTTTTACATTTGCACAATTTTACGATAACTTCTAGAAGTAATCATGAAAATCAGCACATAGGCGATGAGGAAGATAGCGCAGATAGACAAGGTCACAATCAACATCATATTCGTATCTATTACACCAATTACTTTTAAAATCAGACTAAGCATATGGTAGGCAAATGCTAGATGTATGAAGGCAAAAAGCAAAGGAAGGAAGAAAACAGTTAAAACCTGTTTGTTGATGGTTTGCTTGATTTGCTTTTGATCCAAACCGACTTTCTGCAAGATAATAAAGCGTTCACGGTCTTCATAGCCTTCAGAAATTTGTTTGTAGTAGATGACCAGAACGGTTCCGATCATAAAGATAATGGATAGGAAAATACCGATAAAGAAGACACCACCAAAGAGGGCACTCATCTGAGAACGAGCATCTGCTAGATTGCTACCATAAACATAGCTATCTTCTGTGTTTAATTGAGCATTAAACTGATTGAGGTAGTTTTCATACTCTTCAGCGACCTTGAGTTGTTCTTCTTCACTGATATTTACATTCATACCGCCGTAAAACTGATTATAGATAGCCGAATCTGGGAATTGATCCAAAAAGGCTTGTAAATTAGGTACAACAAGGTAATTGTAATCAGTAGTCAAAATATTAAACTGATTTGGGACATGGTTGACAATAAAATCTTTATTAAATTCTTCTTTGACAGAAAATTGATGATCATTTAGAGTTAGTACTTTCTGTCCTTTCAGTCCGTCATTTTTGGCAAAGAGACCGACCTCATTTCCTGATAGAGACAGTTTTTGACCAGTCATATTTTCATAATCTTTTTGGTCAAATACCATGAAAACTGTTTTTGGTTGGACACGGTTTTGTCCTTTTTCAAAAATAGTTAACTTGGTTCCTTCTTGATTTGCAATACCAAAGTTACTGTAACGAAGAACTTCTTTCTCTTTGACACTATAACCTTTGTCACTTGCAAACTGGCTCAAGAGTTTGTCCAAATCTTCTTTTTCAACATTTTTTCCAGTAATTCCAAAGTCATGCGGATTTAGAACTTTTTTTAAGCTTTCTGCGGAATTGAAAATGCTTGTCGCTGCTGACATGGTTACCAAAACCATTGTTGACAAGATAGCGATAGTTGCTAGTCCAACCGCATTTTTCTTCATACGGAAAATCAAGTTAGACACTGAGATCAGGTTATTAGGTTGGTAATAGTATTTCTTGTTTTTCTTTAAGATTTGGAGGAAGACTGTAATTCCTGCATTGAACAAGAGATAGGTCCCAAAGATAACCAGTAAAACAGCTAGGAAGAAAGTTGTTAGGGCTGTAAGAGGATCGGTTACCGTAAGGGCAAGATAATAGCCAATCCCTAAACTTATGGAACCAAGAATAGTTTGGAGAGGTAGGAAACGACCTCTTTTCTCTCCGCTTGCTTTCTCACGCGAGAGCTGGAGGGCATTCATACGGGCGATTCGAAGGGCATTCAGGAACATGAGGCCTAGGAAAATCAATCCAAAGACAACAAGTACTGCAATGACAACATTCATTTGGAAGGTAGCGACCAGCTCAACCTTCAATTTCATCAGTTTGAGCAAGAAAGCGAAAATTAACTTGTCAAACAAGGCTCCAATACCGATACCCGCTCCAACAGTTAGAATCCCAAATACCACTAACTCCTTAAAGGTCATACTGATAAGATGACGCTTCTCCAAGCCCAACATGCCATAAATTCCTAGTTCCTTGGAACGGTTCTTCATTACAAAACTATTGGCATAGAGGACGATAATGGCTGACGCAAGGGTGACGACAAACATACCAAATCCAAGTGTAGCCTGAATGGTTGTTCCTCCACGGATTTCCGCAATCTTGGGATTGAAAGTTAGGGAGTAAAAGAGATAGGTGACGGTGACTGCCAAGAGAACAGCCAGTGCAAAAGGATAATAGAGTTTGCGGTTTTTAATCAAGTTCGATACCGCTAACTTATTGGTTAATCGAAACATACTAATTCACCTCGCTTGCCATGACAGTCAAGGTATCAGAAATTTCTTGGAACATCTGACGTTCTGTCTTCTCTCCACGGTAGATTTGGTTGTAAAGAATGCCGTCTTTGATGAAGAGCACGCGCTTGGCTCTACTAGCTGCTGCCGTTGAGTGGGTTACCATGAGAATGGTTTGGCCACGCTCATTGATTTCATCAAAGACATCAAGTAAGGCTGCAGATGACTTGGAATCAAGGGCTCCTGTTGGCTCGTCCGCAAGGAGAATTTCAGGTTCTGTGATGATGGCGCGTGCTACTGCTACACGCTGTTTCTGACCACCAGAAATCTCGTAAGGGTACTTCTCTTGTAATTGGTTGATGCCTAGATTCTCAGCTGTCACCACCAATTTCTTCATCATCTCCGTAATAGGTCTTCTTGACAAGACAAGCGGAAGCAAGATATTATCTTTTACAGAGAGAGTATCTAGCAAGTTAAAGTCTTGGAAGACAAAGCCCAGCTTTTCACGACGGAAGCTAGAAGCCTGTGAATTTTTAATGGTTGCGGTGTCAGTTCCATTCAAGTAAACCTGACCACGAGTTGGTTTATCCAGCATAGCTAGAATATTGAGAAGAGTTGATTTACCAGAACCAGACTCACCCATGATGGCAACGTAGTCACCCTTTTCCACGGTAAAGTGAATGTCCTTGAGGGCCTCTACTTGGTTGCCCTGAAAACGTGTTTTGTAAATTTTTTGAACGTGTTTTACATCTAAAAGTGTCATGAGAATCTCCTTTCTTAATATCCCATCAAATGAAATGTTGCTTGCATCATAGCGCATCCCAGCTGAACGCGCTCGATATCTTTGTGGCTTGGTTTTCTTGTTTTCTTATGTAAGATTTGTTTCATGATGTTACTCCTTTGTTCTTTATGAGTCTAGTTTACATCAAAAAAAGATCGCTTGCCATAACCTAACCTTACAAAAGAGACTTTAATCTTACATTTTTGTAAGATTGGGGGAAATGTAGCCATTTCATTAAAAATATTTTACCATAAAAAGAAAGTAAGAAGAAAACCCTTGCAGATACAAGGGTTCAAAAATTTTAAAATAGATTAGTCGAATTCATAGACTAACAGTAAAATAACTGTTTCTACCTCACCAAAACCAGCCTTCATTATCGTCAATGGCCTGGACTTCTTTGCGTTTCTTTTTCAGCATTTAATAGTTATTGACTGATTTAACTTAATAAAACTAATTTCAGATAGAAAAAAATTGTCTTTTATAATTATAAATATATTCGTACTTATAAAAGATATTCAATCCGACTATTATAAATATCCTACACAATTTACACCTATAACTCCTCTTCTTAGGAATATCGTATGAAGTTTCTCATGCTCAAATTGTTCATATTCAAATCGCTCGTATTCAAATTTCTCATATTCAAACGGTTCGTATTCAAACTTTTCATATTCAAAAACTTCAATTCCTATTTCTTTTAATACTTCTTCTGGCAACTCGTAATCTTGATCTACTAAACCAAATAGAGTAAATCCTGACTCAACACAAAATGATAGCACTGGATTGTATATTGAAGAGTAAATAACAGAGCCAGCTATTGATCCTACAAAACTACCTATCATGTATCCTAAAGGAACAACTTCATTAAGTTGAGAAAGAAATTTAGGTAACGGAATTTTGATATATGCTTTTCCTAATAATCCCATTGAAAATGCACAGGTTGTAATAAACATTTCTTTAATTAACTCGGTCACCATCTCACTTCTATTCATCTCGCCAGTAAATGCTTTATACGAGTTCTTCATCGAGTTCATTACTAGTACTGTCACTACACCTATTACTGATGGATTAGCTTTTTTAAGAGTCTTTCCAAATACCCCAGACAGACAACTTGCTGTAATTGCTGCTGAAACTGTACCTCTTACAAATCCTTCGCCTGCTCCTGTAAGTGCTGCAAAACCTATTTTTTTAAATTGTCTTTCACCGACATATCCATTCTTAATTAGATAAGCTATTGCATTCCATATTTCAGGTGCAACTTGCAAAACCATCGATATTGTTGCTGCAGTTAAGCCAGCCTTGTATGATTGTTTTAATATATGAGTGTATTTAATAAGCTCTTCAGTTGTTAAGTGTAAATCCTCAGAATTTACTCCACCCTCTTTAGCCAATTGCGCTAGATCGTGAGCTTCTTGTTTAGATAAAGGAATTGACTCATTTCCTTTATTATCTCTAACTCTATCACTCAGGTAATTTCGAGTATCCTCATACTTATTAAAACCTTTGGGGGAATTAATTGAATACTCTCGCCCTTTACTTTCTAATATTGCAATAATTTCCTCAAGTTGATCAGATGGAACAATTCTATGTTGTTCAAAATAGACTGTAGTATTCGGATCTATTTCTTTGTCCATACTTCTCTTTTCTAAATAGATGGGAAACTCATCTTTTATACCTTTAGGTTTATAATCATTATAGCAATCAATAATACTCTTTGACTGTTGTTTAGCAGTCGAAGTAGCATCTTTATAATATTTTAAACCAAACTTAGCATCGAAGTTTACTCCCGTAATATCAGCAGATCCAAAATCATGGCTACGATCAACTTGTACTCTGTTTTTTGAGGAATTAATAACTGCCTTAATATTAAAGGTTCCGCCGTGCCAAAATTCAGCAGCATCTCCCTTTAATGTTTCTACAAGTGAACCACTTGATTTAAGATTATTAATAGAGTTCATCAAATTATCTATCTCTGAATTTACAGTATCTATATACTGCTCTCCATCTACAATTCCTGCAAAATTACCAGCTCGCTTTTGAAAGAATTCATATCCCTCTCTAAAACCATCCATTCATCACCCCTCCAAGAACTCTGATAATCCATCCATGTATAATATTAAAGTCAAAGCTCGGAATTGTTGGTCAGTAATTTTTCTCTGATCATCTGTTGTTGTAATCCATTTTGTAGCTTCTGCAACCGCATTGACTGCATCCGCTGCAATAGCTGGCACAGGTCCCAAGAAAGATAATAATGTATTTCCAACATTCATCATAATATCAGGAATATCACCCATAACACCAACAGCTGCGTCTAGTGCTTGTTCATGAAGTGGTTTTTTAAACTCTATTAGTTCAAACTCAGTCTTGTAGTCACTACAGAGATTAATAAATTCATTGTAACTATCTGGGTTATCTATAGTACTTGAAACTAGCATCATACCACGCTTGCCTAACCATCCATATTTCATTCCAAGTTGGTCAAATTTTACAGTCATACTTGGTATTTCATCTTTACTAGCTTGATTTTCTCCTATAAACAAAACATGTTCATTAGACGATATTGTAGACATATTATCTAAATAATGCTTTTCTAACCAAACACTTACTTTAATTGCACCATCTTTAGTTCCTATAATTACGTCTTCTTCATCGTCATTAGCACTTACAAGTTGGCGTAAGTAATTAGCATATCCAACTGTACTCTCATCACATACAATAATTAACTTTGTTATATTTAGTTCGAACATAAAAAACTCCACATTTTATGAATATTATTTTTCGATTATGATTCCATTTAGTAACTCTCTTTATAGATTCTTGAAAAATTTTTCACTATAATAATCAAAATCGTTTTATACGCTTATTATACCATTTAGCCATAGATTCTGACAAGATGAAAAAAGCCTTGTATTATATAATACAAAGCTTATTTTCTTATTTACCTCACCAAAACCAGCCTTCATTGTCGTCAATAGCTTGGGCTTCTTTGCGTTTACGTGGGCCTGTTCCGTACATTTCTGCTTCGATTTCTTCCTTGGTAGGCATGATAGAAGCTAGGATGATATAGATAATCACGCCAAGTCCAAAGTTTGCGACTGTAAAAATGGCAAATAAGAAACGAACAAGGGTAACATCAAAGTTCCACTTGTCTGACAGACCTGCCAAAACTCCTGAAATCATACGATTTCGTCTCATTTTATAAAATTTACTGTTCATGATATTTCCTCTTTCTGCTAGGTTAGACATAGTATAACACGGGTAGGCTCGGCTTTCATCAGTCCTCAGGCTGATTTATTAGTAGCAATTTACCTCGACAAAGTCCACAGCGATAGCGTTTGATATCAATCTTTCGCTTGCGATGATAACTTTGCTGGCAGGATTGGCAACGATAGAGCTTAATTGGTTTGGAGTTGCTATTTGGCAAGGTGGGCACAAAGCGTAATCCATCCACTGCTTTCAACAGTTCCTTAAAATCCCGATCCTTGTGTTGATAGCCCTTCCCTTGAAAATAGAGGTGATAATGACAGAGTTCATGTCGGACAATTTTCCTAAAAACATCCAGACCCAGTTCCTGATAAACCTTTGGGTTGAAATCCAAATGCCCATCTTTGGGGAAAAATCGCCCACCTGTCGAACGTAGACGACTATTCCACTGGGCATAATGGATAAAAGGTCTGCCGAAGTCTTCTAGCGAAACTTGCTTGACGTAATCAGTCAGTTTCATTTGGAGCGAGGAGCGACAGATTGACTTTTTCACGTTCAGTATCAATTTTCTTGACCCAAACGGTCACCAAATCTCCGACTGACACAACTTGACTAGGGTGTTTGATAAACTTGCGACTCATATGGGAAATGTGAATCAAGCCGTCTTCGTGAATTCCAATGTCAACGAAGGCACCAAAGTCAACTACATTACGCACCACACCCTCTAGCTTCTGACCAACCACTAAATCCTTGATATCTAGGACATCTTGGCGAAGCACAGGTGCGTCAAAGGAATCACGGAAATCTCGACCTGGTTTGAGAAGATCTGCAATGATATCTTTAAGAGTTTCTGGACCAAGGTCTAGCTCTTGCGCCATTTCCTTGACAGAAAGGGACTTAAGCTTATTTTGTGCTTCTTCATTTAAGTCCTTGATATCCAAGCGTTTGAAGAGCTCCTTAACCGCAGCATAGTTTTCTGGGTGAACCCCTGTATTATCAAGGATATTTCTACTTTCAGGGATACGGAGGAAACCAGCTGCCTGTTCAAAGGCCTTGGCCCCCAGACGAGGAACTTTCTTGATTTGGGCACGTGAAGTAATTTTTCCTTCTTCCTCACGGTATTTGACGATATTTTCAGAGATGGTTTTATTGAGTCCAGCTACGTGTGAAAGAAGAGCAGGACTGGCTGTATTGATGTTGACACCGACTTGGTTAACCACTGTATCCACGACAAAGTCCAAACTTTCAGACAACTTCTTCTGGCTGACATCGTGCTGGTACTGACCGACACCGATTGACTTAGGATCGATTTTAACCAACTCTGCAAGAGGATCTTGCAAACGACGGGCGATAGAAATAGCAGAGCGTTTTTCAACGGTCAAGTCTGGAAACTCCTGACGAGCAAGTTCGCTGGCAGAATAGACCGAAGCACCACTTTCATTGACGATAACATAGCTGACTTCTGGAAAATCCTTAAGGACTTCTGCCACAAAGGCTTCACTTTCACGACTGGCCGTTCCATTTCCGATTGCAATAATCTCTACACCGTATTGACCAATCAAATCTGCCAAATCTTTCTTGGCTTCTTCGATTTGACGAGCTGATGCTGGTTTGACAGGATAAATGACCTGAGTCGTCAGCATTTTCCCTGTTGCATCCACGACAGCTAGCTTGGCACCTGTACGAAAGGCTGGGTCAAACCCAAGAACCACGCGCCCTTTCAGCGGAGCAACCAAGAGGAGATTGCGCAGATTATCAGAAAAGAGTTGGATAGCTCCTTCTTCTGCCTTTTCAGTTAATTCTGTACGAATACGGCGCTCGATAGCAGGCAAGACCTTTTTCTTAACAGATTGCTGAACCACTTCATCAATATAGGCATTCTTCACCTTGAAACGAGCAGCAAAGAAAGCTAGGATACGATCCGTCGCATGTTCAAAGCCAACTTTCAAGATGCCTAATTTTTCCCCACGATTGAGAGCCAAGGTACGATAACCCTGCATATTTCCAACTGTCTCTGAAAAATCATAATAAATCTGAAACACCTGCTTTTCATCAAGACTTTCATCTTTAACTTGAGAAGTTAGTTTAGAGTGTCTCAGCACCTCCTGATAAGTCATGGCACGTAAATTGACATCTTCCGATAAGGCTTCGACTAAGATATCAACTGCACCAGCCAAAACTTCTTTTCCTGTTGCAAATCCTTCACAGACAAACTTCTCTGCCTCTTTCTCTAAGTCAGCTACATTCTGCAAGATTAAGCGAGCAAGTGGGAATAGCCCAGCTTCACGAGCAATGGTTGCCTTGGTTCGACGTTTTTCCTTGTAGGGAAGATAGAGTTCTTCAACGTCTGCTAGTTTTTCGGCAGCTAAGATAGCTTCTTCCAATTCCTTGGTCAACTTGCCTTGTTCTTGAATCTTAGCCAAGACAGCTTCCTTACGGCCGTTGAGGTTAGTCAGACTTTTATCCAGGTCGATAATGGCCTTAATCGCCACCTCATCCAAACTACCAGTCATGTCCTTTCGATAACGCGCGATAAAGGGAATTGTCGCCCCCTCAGCCGTCAAACTTAGAACGGTATCGATTTGCTTTAAGGTTACACCCAAATCTTGGGAGATTTTTTCATATTTTTTATCCATAAACCTATTATACCATAGAGCAAACAGCAGTCCAAAATAATAATATTCCCATAACCCAAAACAGGACGTCTATGTCAAGACATCCTGTTTATTTTACACTAAATCATGTAAAATATTCAAAAGTAATTCTGTTGACTCTTCCAATTCTTCTGTAGTATATCTGTTATTTTGATTTTCTGGATGATGAATGATGTTGCGAATTAAAGTTGGAAGAGTTTTTAGCTCTTGCTGAATATTCCCGTTTTTTAATAAACGATGATAGTCTTTATCTTGAGTTACGCCTTTATCTACAAGCCATTTGTCGAATTCTTTCTCGAAATAATTTTTTTCATCCTCATCGATCGCTTTTGCTTGGATAAATCCATATAATTCATTGTGAAATTCCACGCTGTTTACTCCAAAAGCAGTGTAGTTTATTTCTCCTATTGTCGGTGAGGTAGTTCCGAATAAATTTAATTCCCGCTTATCCGATACAAAATTCACTCCGTCGTCATTCTTGGAAAAAATATTGATTTGCTGAGTTCTACAGTCAAACTTTTTTAACAGGTAAGGAGAATGAGTCGTAATAAAAACTTGATATTTTTCCGCAATTTTATTAAGTGAATCGATAAGTTTATCTTGCGCTTTAGGGTGTAAAAATGTCTCAGGCTCATCAATAAAAAACATAATTGGCTTAGATAATGTTTCCTCTTCATTATCAAGCACACCAGCATAAACTTGAATTAAGCTTAAAGCTAATGCCCGTTGCATTCCAGTACCTTTTTCTGAAACAGAAGTTGAAATACCATTATCCGAAAGAAGAAGACTACCCGTCTTAAAGAAATTATCAATTTCAGGCAATCCAAAATTAAATTGTACCTCACCATCTCCATACTGCTCTTTCAACACGGAGGAAATTTTAGTCGCAATTCCTTCAAGAATTCTACCCAATCCTTCATCTCCAAAAGTTTTGTTATGAGCATCTTGAAATTTTCTCCAGGTATCACCTTTTTGAAAATCTTTTGTTATATCATTAATTATTTTACCTATTATTTTGGTCTTACCAAAATCTTGATAATCTTCATTCCTTATATCCGAATATACAAACTGAGCATCAAATAATGCCGTAATCGTTTTATCAATGCCTGTGGGGTTTTCAAACCTCTTTATATCATCTTCCTCGGTTGAATTTGGATTATAAATCCTTACTTTTGAGATATCTAAAGAAACTGTTTTTTTGCCTTGCGTTACTTCACATTCCTGAGACGACCTTAAAACCCTAAGACTATACGTACCATCTTCATTGTCGATTACATAGTCACTGTATTTATTAAGATTTAGGTTTTCATCATTAACTATTTCACTGAGATCTGCACCTTTGAATTCAAGTTCGACAGATATATTTTCAGTCTCAAGACCCTGAGTTATAAAATCTAACTTGTTTTTTCCACTCTGAATAAATTCAATTGCTTTAAAAATTGTCGTCTTACCACAGTTATTATTTCCTACGAAAAAATTTACACCTTCCGAGAACTCAATAACATGCTCTCCTTTAAAACTCTTAAAGTTTACTAGTTTAATTTTAGAAATATACATTTTCTTATCTCCTACTCACGTTATGTATTAAAGTGTCCGTAGTTGTTCCTTGACCTCGTCCTTACTTATCGTCTCATTAAAGAACGGCAAACCTACAATCCGATAATGTTCATCATCAACTAGCGTCCTCGCCTCATCTCGTTCAGAGATTTGATACAAGAACTCTTGTTTCCAGCCCTCCTTACTATTTTTGAAAGTATTATCTGCGTCCAAGAATTGACTTCCTTTCGGTTCAATGAAAATCTGCCAAGAAACATTCCCTGTATTTTTGTCGTTAGCGAACATGAGAAAGTCTGGTTCAAAGGCTTTCCCATTAGCAAAACTATAAATCTTTACAGCTTTTTCATTTCGAAGTAGGTAGATATCTGTCCATTTTTCTTCAAGTTCAGTCATCAAATCTTTAATCAAACGGACGAGAAGTTTTTCCTCGCTTGTGCCGAAGTTGTCATTGTAAGCGTACCAGTCTAGATTATCCAAATCTTCGAAATATTGGGTTTCGGCTATATTTTTCTGTGACAAACCAAACTCTGCTTGGCTTTGATGGTTAATGGTGTATTTTCGCAAGATATTATCTTCAAACAAGTCCTTTATTTTGTATTTTTCGAATTTTTCTGAACCGAAGAAGCGCTCCTCGGTCGCAATCAAATCTTTTTCAATGTGATGGAGAAGTTTTTCAGTAATATAAAGTTTGTCGTCTGGGATTAAATCATTCACTAGTTTGTATTGAGACTCCACTCGCATATCAATATCTGAAAGCATATTGATAAATCCAGCAACATTTGCCAATCCTACGAAAGCTTTCTGTAGATTATCGAACGAGAACTTTTTATTGCGATTGATAGCCGTTCTGACAATATTGTTGCTGATAACTTTGCCAAATTTGAAGGTAATCACCTCTAATGAATCCGAAACATAATTTCCTTCATCAAATGCCTCAATATCTCGCACAATATGGGTTGGGAGTTTGACTTCGAAAGATTTGGGAATGAAATTCGTATCAAATAGACTTTCTTGACGTTGTTCAAGTAGTTGCTCATAAGAAAGGCGTTTATTCATCCAAACGACGCCATCTGTGTAGGTTCGCGTTTTCTTGAAAGACTCCTTAAGCTTGAGCTCACGTTCTTCCAGATTTTGGTCATCATAAATCCCAGATTCACGCAAGACTTGCTTGAGTTCTGAAATATAGCCAGGATTATTAGCAGAGTGATAGTGAAGTTGCTCAATCACACGGAGTTCGTTATTTTCATTGTCATCAAATTTACGAATGTATTTTTCTTCAAAATTATCTCCAATCACAAAAGGATAATAACGAGCACCACGGCCAATTAACTGCTTCTCGGTGTTGGTAGTTTTTCCAGCGACAAATCCGTTTTTTGTGTTCTTCCCATCACGGGTGTCATAAAGTCGGACAATGTCGAAAAGATTGAGAACGTCCCATCCCTCGTTCAGCATATCTACAGCAAAAATTGCACGGATTTCATTAGTTGGTTGCTCCAAAGTGTTGAGGAGAGTGAGACTGTCCTTATTTTTGTTCTTTCCATCTACTAGGAGTAGGCGTTCTTTTCGAAAATCTTCCTGAAGCTCAGCCACCAAGTCTGCGTTAGAAATACCGACTTTTTCGAAATAGGAAAATGCTTTTTTCAAAATGTTTGATTTTTCATCCATTTCTGAAAAAAGCTCTCGCTGGGCTTGAATATCAGCAGAGACAATATTTTCCAGCAAATTCAAAAATTCGTCCAAATTTTCTTGGCTCTCAGCAATCTTCTGCGATTTGAACATAACCAAAGGTTTCAGATTGATGCCATTTTTTAGCGCTATTTTCTTGCGGTATTGGCTGATGATAATAGCCTGCAACATACGATTATTGACTTCGCCATCCACCAGATGAAAGAGGACATCTTTCGAATACTTGTCCAGTCGAAATTCCTTCAAATCATATTTGAAAAGTAAGGATTTTTCGTACTTTTGAGCTAAGGTTAGATTTGTTAGGTCAATCGTTGCCGTAAACTCAAAAATACTGGATTTTTTAGCGGTGTTCTGGATAGCTTCAATGGTAGATGTCCAGCTGGTGTTGTCTTTTTTCTCGTTTGTATCCAGTCCAGCATTCAAGTGATGGGCTTCATCCGCCAACATGACAACAGAAATATCCTTGAACTGCTCATAAGACAGACGATTTTCTCGTGGCGTATTCAGGTCTTGGTGGAGTTTTTGGATGGTGGTGAAAACGATATTGATACTATCTTCACGGCTATCTGAAAAATCCATCACTTCACGAACTGTCACGATTTGCCCATCCATGACAATCTTTTCCGCAAAAAGGTACTTACCAGAAGAGCTCTCCAAGAAATTATCCTTGGTTTTGGTAAGAATATTGTCGTTATTGACAAAGAAGATGAAGTTTCGCTCACCTTGCTGGTACTTTTCCAAGATAACCGTCGCCATCAAAAGCGTCTTCCCAGAACCAGTCGCCATATTGTAGAGGACTTGCTCTGGAATAGCACGATTGCTATCTGTTTTATAGTGAAGGTAGCGTCCAATAGCCTCCTCTTGATACGGACGCAAAGGATGTTTCAGGTTTTTAGTAATGTAATCTGGCAAATCTACTCGAAAGTTTTTGAAGCCAGAGCGACTGACGGTGTCATAGGTTTCGTAAATGAAAGGCATAGCTTACTGTTCCTTCCCGTAGAAAGCGTGATTGAGCTCTTTATCTTGAGCGGAAATCCCGTAATCAATATCGTCAATATCCGAGTAATTCACGTAGAGATTGTTATTATCAATAATCTCAGATAGGATTTGCTTTTGTTCTGCTAATGAAATCTTTTCGAATTCATTAGCTTTCAGTTTTTTAGGCTCAATTCGATAAGATATGAAGGAAGATTTTTTGGCAAGTTCAAATAGCTCCAGTAGTTCTTCTGTTATTGTCGCTTCGGAAATAGCATTCTTGAAGTCTTGGGCGTCATTTTTAAGTTCAGCGTAAACAAAGCTACCGCCACCAGACCAATTGACATCTTTTGAAATACCTTTCTCGTCTTTTCCAGAGGTTACATTTACTAATCGCTCAATTGTCTTTTCTATTTGTCCGTCCATCTGTTCAATTGAAATATATTGCCGTTTTAACTTCTGTGATGTCGCAGCTGTTGAGCCTGAACCTCCGAAGAAATCCAAAACAATCTCGTTTTCCTCTGTACTCATTTCAATAATATTTTGAAGTAGTTTCTCGGGCTTTTTCCCATTAGGAAAGTCAACCAAACCTTCTTTTGAAAGATTGTTATACTGAATACTGTCCCATAATGTGGTTAGCTTTTCCTTGTAAAGCAAGTTCCCTTCACCATCTTCCGTTAACATATCCGACAGAAACATTACCATACGCTTTGTATTGGTATAAAATATCTCTATTAGTTCGCCTTGATTTTTCCCTTTTGACGGTACATAGCTAACACTAACGAAACCACTTTCTATATTTTCAGTTTCACGAATTAAAGTAGTTCTTACAGATGATTGAGCATTAGTTGATTGAAATATTTTCTCTGGTATTGAATTATAAATCTCTTCTTCTGTTAAACCATGATCGTTAGCATATTGTCTAACTGAACAAGTCTTTGCATTTGGATAATGATAATAAGCTCTCCCATTCTTGCTGTCAGTTTTAATTAGCACTTTCTCACCTAAATCCAACAAAACAGAAGTGTATTTCCAACTTTTGCCTGCTTCAATATACTCAGTTTGAATATATTCCCAAACTGGTGTCATTGCAAAAATCGGTTTCAAGCTAATCGACTCCTTGTTTTTAGCATAGACTTGAATAAACTCGGTAGCATCTTTCAGGCTCTTTCCTTCTGAACTTCCAGATACTCCTCCAATTTTTGTTTTTACAGTAACTAAGTTTATAAAATTTTCGCGACCAAAAACCTCGTCCAATAGTACCCCTAGATAATTTACTTCTCCATCATCAGTTTGAACCCATAATAGCCCATCTTCACTTAGCAACTCTCTCGCTACTTCCAGGCGATTCTTCATAAATACTAACCAAGTAGAATGGTTAAAGCTATCATTATACCCAAAACTGTCATTTCCTGTATTATACGGCGGGTCAATATAAATGAGCTTGACCTTTCCAGCAAAACGTTTTTTCAAACTATGCAGAACGATAAGATTATTCCCTTTTATGATAAGATTATCAGTATCTTTTATCTCTTCCACGTTATGCACACCATCTTTGTCGTATCTCTTGAAATTAGTCAAGACCTTGTCATCCAGCAAACGATTGATTTCTGTTGGAGCGAGTGTTTCATTAAAGAAAATCTCCTGACGCTTGGCATCGTCCTTAGTCTGTCCACCCTCAAGTATGCAATCTTTGTATGGAAAGCTCAATACAACATCATTGTTTTCAGACAGGTACTTCTCACCTGTCGCTAACCCAATTTTAGTTTTATACGCGGTAAAGCTATCTGGTAAGAACTCCTTGTTGTTGAGAAACTGTAAAAAGACATCCTTCTTAAAGACGAGAATACCTGTCTCCAGCTTAGAAAAGAAGTGATTAGAGATTTTTTCATCACTCATCAAGAGACTGAGGAGTTCAGGATTATACTGTCGTGCTAATTCTGCCAGTTTATTTTTATTGAGTGCGCCTTCCACCATAAAGGTGCCATTTTGTGCCAGAAGCTGTTCCAGTTCTTGTTTCATATAAAGTTTACCTTTCAGTTATAATTTAGCGAAGGACTGATAGGATTCCTTTATTATGAATATAATAAAGGAAGGGTACCCTTCCTTTATTATGAATATAATAAAGGAAGGGTACCCTTCGGGTTTTTCAAATTTTTCTGATTCTATTATAGCAAATTTTGAGTCGTTTCTCACACTCTTCTTGTTACTAACCGACTCCCAATTTCTTCAAAAAACTAGAGATAGAAGCAACCTATATTCTTTTAATAATTTTAAGTTAGATTGGAAGCAAGTTGATGAGAAAAACTTTGAGATGTTTCATGATTCGAGTAAGGATAAAATTCCTAAGATGCACTTGTCTGCTTGAATATTCAAATGAAGTAAAATCTTTGAAGGTAGCAATCAACATTATAGCCTGTAATATACTTTCCCTAATAATCCACATTCTACAACACCATTGCCTGCCCATATATCGGATTTTTCTCCTCAAGATACTCTTTCAATTCGAATTTGGAAATTTATTTCCAGACTGTAAATTTTACATAAAAAAAGCTGGGCTTCCTTAACAAACAGAGTAATCCTTCTCGAGTATTAATAAATAAATTGTGAACGACTATAACGTTAAACAGAATTAGTCAAACTTGGCAATAAAATCAACCCACAAAACTTTTGGGTATCGATGCCAAAATGGGTCTGCACCGAAGTTGTGGGACACCTACCAGCAATCAACTTACCAGTGTTTATTAACAATCTAACCGTTAAAAACGGCGTTATTGATTTTGCGGTAATAAATTTTGAGTAGTTCATCAAACACACTGAAGTTTATGAAATTAACACCACAGTAGAAATCAATCATCAAATGGGTATATTGCTGAACAAAAAGTTTGGCTAACTGCTCAAAAAAAGTATCAGAGGTATGGATATTATACTATAAGGAACAGATCTTGTTTTACCTTACCTATTTTTGCATCTTTGATTATCAAAATAATCCCTTTTCCTCAAAATAATAGTATAATAGAGGTAGAATTTAGAATCGAGGTACACCTATGGCTGTGAAATTTACAAAACGAGACGACTTGGACAAGATGTTTGAAGAGTTTGCGAAACTCCCTGATTTGAAACAAGTTACTTTCCCTGATGACAAAGAGAAAAAAGCCAAAGCAGAAAAGAAAAACTAGATGACTGCTTTCCAACAACTCCCATCTAGTGTGCTTCAGACTGGAGCCATTTTTCTCTCCATTATCATTGAAGCCCTCCCTTTCGTACTGATAGGAAGTATTGTCTCAGGTCTGATTGAGGTTTATATCACACCTGACAAGGTTTATCATTTTCTCCCTCGAAATCGTTGGGGGAGAATCTTTTTTGGAACCTTCGTCGGGATACTTTTTCCCTCTTGTGAATGTGGAATCGTCCCGATTATCAATCGTTTTCTGGAAAAGAAAGTTCCCAGTTACACGGCTGTTCCTTTTCTTGTGACTGCACCAGTTATCAATCCCATTGTTCTATTTGCGACCTATTCTGCCTTTGGCAATTCCTTTCACATCGCCCTGTTACGAGCTCTGGGGTCCATCGTTGTGGCTGTGATACTTGGGATTTTTCTAGGATTTTTCTGGCAAGAACCCATTCAAAAAGAAAATCGTCTGGCCTGTCATGAGCATGATTTTTCTCATTTGAGTCCTGCAAAAAAAGTTTTTCAGGTCTTTGTGCAAGCCATTGATGAATTTTTTGATACGGGGCGTTATTTGGTATTCGGATGTCTCTTTGCCTCTGTTATACAGGTCTACGTTCCGACTCGGATTCTGACCTCTATCAGTGCGACCCCTCTTTTTGCCATCCTGCTCTTGATGCTTTTGGCCTTTCTTCTGTCGCTCTGTAGCGAGGCGGATGCTTTTATCGGTGCTTCTCTTCTCTCAAGTTTCGGTTTGGCACCAGTTCTGGCCTTTCTTGTGATTGGCCCAATGCTGGATATCAAGAATATTCTCATGATGAAAAATTACTTGAAAGCACGATTTATCAGTCACTTCATTACGATTGTGACTCTGATCGTTTTAGTCTATTCTCTCTTGATTGGAGTCATCCTATGATTCGATTTTTAGTTTTAGCTGGCTATTTTGAATTGACCATTTATCTCCATCTGTCGGGCAAATTAAACCAGTACATCAACATGCACTATTCCTATCTGGCCTATATTTCCATGGTGCTTTCCTTTATCTTGGCAATCGTCCAGCTGTATATCTGGATGAAGCAAGTCAAAACCCACAGTCATCTGAATAGCCGATTATCTAAAGGAACTAGTATTGCTCTTCTTGCCATTCCAATTGTCGTCGGTTTAACTTTTCCAACTGTTAGCTTGGATTCTCAGACCGTTTCTGCCAAAGGCTATCAATTCCCCTTATCAGAAGGCACGGATCAAGCCATTCAGACAAGTGAAGGGACGACAAGCCAATATTTGAAACCAGATACCAGTTCTTATTTTTCAAAAACAGCCTATGAAAAGGAGATGCGAACTGCGGCGGATAAATACTTGTCCCAAGATAGCATTCAGATTACGAATGAAAACTATATGGAAGTCATGGAAGCTATCTACGACTATCCAGATGAGTTTGAGGGTAAGACAGTCCAGTTCACTGGCTTTGTCTATAATGACCCCAGTCATGCCAATAGCCAATTTCTGTTCCGCTTCGGCATTATTCACTGTATCGCGGATTCAGGTGTCTATGGATTACTGACCAAGGGAAATACCCGTCAGTATGAGAACAACACCTGGATAACAGCCAAAGGAAAACTGGTCAATCACTACCATAAAGAACTCAAACAAAACCTCCCAACCTTGGAAATCGATAGCTTTACCAAAGTCGATAAACCAGAAAATCCCTATGTATATCGCGTGTTTTAAAAAAGCAAGCTAAGACCATAAAAGTTAAAACGAACAAGTTCTTTTCTGAATAACAGAAAAAGAGCCTGTTCGTTTTTTGTTAAATAGTCTATAGTAAGATGTCATTTTTGATGTTTTATAACTTTCTTATGTTGTATAAAAATCTATTGACAAATCGCTATCAGACTCGTATTTTTTCCAAGCTAAGCTGAATCCATAATAATCTTCAAATTCAGGGTGCCAGTCATAATAAAGTGGAATACGACTATATTTTCTTGCAACAACTTCGTCTTCAAATTCTGGAGATTCCCCAGCAGTAATACCAAATTGAAGGCCATTTAGTTCCCAGCTATTGCCCCAAACGTTTTCATCTGAGAGAACATCGATCCATCTCGAGGCATCAATATCAAAATCAGCACACAACTCTAGTTCATAGAATCTTCTACAGTTAATCTCTGAAGGCTTTATATAAAGGGCGCTATCTACTTGGTACTTTTTATCTTTGACTTGAATCTGTGTGATTTTCATTGGAATCGGAACTCCATTTAATTCTAACCAGAAATAGCCTAAGGGAGTTTTGATAACGTAATATGTTTGCTGAGGCGCTGGTTTAGAGTTTTTAGAGCAAGCATCAAAAATTCTTCCAAGCTTAATTAAATTTCTACAAACGTTTTTCGAAGTGATTGGGTCGAAATATGAATACCTACGAATGACACGTTTTAACTTTTGAACAGGAAAAGTAATATCCCTTGGTAGGGCATGATACTTCTGCACAACTAATGCAGTTTTTTCAGTATTTTCCTTCCCTACTGGGACAATAACAGCGTGCCCAATATGGATATTTGGGTCATCGCAGATATAAGTATAGCCATTTCCTCCCTCCTGAAACTCAACAACAACGATATTTAACTCTTGATCCGGATCAAAGAGAGGCTCGACCTTTTCAACTTCTTGGCGTTCATAAAAAGTAAAGCGATCTCCATCTCCGTCTTCGCCAAAAACCATGAAACTACCGCATTTAGGACACTTCCACATATAAAATGAAGCCTCTGAAATGTCTTCATAAGAAATTGAATCATTACCATCTTTTTTATTCATGATTTCTACTAACAACTCATCCGAGTAAACTGAATAAGCATTTGAATCGGGCGACCTATGGTCGTTCATCGCTTGCCCGCATTTACATGTCCATTTACCCATAAACAACCTCAGTCATGCCCTAATTCTTCAAGAAAAAATTGATTTAGAGCTTTCCAGTCTTTCTTCACCTCGGTAACACTTTGAACGTATGCATCCAGCTCTTTGATGTTTTTGATGATGTAGTGCTGGATTGGCATTATCGGATCAATTTCCATACCTTCAGGCCCATTTATCTTAATGTCTAGCAAGCTTGAAACATGCTCCTGCATTTGAGACGGAAGTAATTCTTTGACCAAATCATCAAACAAAATCGGTGGAACAGAATGGTATTTTTCAATCCAGCGACAAGCCAAAATAGGACGCAGCGCATAGAAATACTTTTTAGGTTTGACCTTATCTCCTGAAAGATACTTATTCATTTGAGTTCTTGCAGTGTTCAAGTAATGGTACAGCATTTTTTTCTCAGAAAAATACTGGGTTGCAAGAGGACGTATTCGTTCAATAAAATCCGTCTGTTGATAAATAATTGGAGACTGTAACCATTCAAATAGTGTAGGATTAGACTTATAAAAAAGTTTTAAAGTCTTGTCTAAATCCCAGCCACTCACATCCCAAGTATCGTCAATTGGTAGTTCGATAACATCGCGCTGTTCATTCAAACGGAGATAAAAATCTTGCTTGTGTTTGTAGATAAATCGTACATCAAAGTCACTATCGGGAGACTCAAAGCCCCAAGCACGACTACCAGACTCAATAGCCCACAAAACTGTGACATCGAAATCACGCTCAATTTCTGCTAATTTTTCAGGTACCAGTACATTCATTTCTTCTTGCGTTTGCATAATAAAGCCTCGTCTATAATTTGAACATAAACAGTTACTAAAATAGGAAACTAGGAGGACTGAAAGTGCTTTGTATCAAACTATCAAAACTACTACCAAAATAACTAATCCATCTAGTAGCTTTTTCAGACGTTTTCTATACCTGAGACCTTTAAATGACAGAATATCCATCCTTCCAATTCCGAGCAATTTCTTCATCTTTCTGGAGTTGGTCTACCAGTTCTTCAACGGAATCAAATTTGACCATTTCACGGACACGGTCTAGCCAGTAGACAATAACTGTTTCACCGTAAATGTCATCTGAAAAATCAAAAATATTGACTTCAAAACGTGGCTCTTCTCCATCGAAAGTAACATTTTTCCCGACACTCGCCATTCCACGATATCTTTTACGCTGCACTTCGACATCGACTACGTAAACACCATCTGCTGGCATATAGGTTCGATCTCTTAAAACTAAGTTTGCTGTTGGGTAACCGATAGTCCGTCCACGTGCATTGCCATGAACAACCATTCCACGTGACGGTAGAGGAGTGCCAAGTAAATGACCAGCTTCCCTGACATCTCCATCAAGAATAGCTTGACGAATACGAGTAGAACTAATTTTCCCCTTTTCATCCTCAACAGGAGGAACAATGATGATTTCTCCATCAAAATAGTCCTTCAAATCATCCGCAGTTTTCTTATCAGAACCAAACGTGTAATCAAATCCCGCTACAATAATCGCTGGTTTTAATGCTCTAACATAGGTATCAAAGAACTCTTGCCCCGTTAAACTAGCAAATTTACTACTAAAGTCAAGTAGGAAAAGAGCCTCTACTCCGTGCCATTTCATCTTATGTTCTCGTTCTTCATGGCTAACAATATGAAGCATTAATTCTGGCTTGTAAGGTTGCAAAGCAAGCTTAGGGGACTCTGTAAAGGTCATCACAACAACTGGAAGATAATCTTTCATCGAAGCCTTACTAGCTACTTCAAAAAGCTTCTGATGTCCCTTATGAATACCGTCAAAATAGCCTAAAACAAGAACTGTTTTATCCGGTACTGCGATGTCTTTTTCATTTTTTATAGGTACTGTTGTAATCATGAAACTATTATATCATAGAGAAAGCCTTTTCGCTAAAAGGAAATCCCAAATGTCGTTTTTTGGGCTCTATAATATTTGTAGTGGGTAAATCCCCTATAGATATTATGGAGCCTATTTTGTTGTAGAAAAAAAGTCCCATATCATCTATAATGAAAAGCGACCAAACTATCATTAGAAAGAATCATATGGAACAATTACATTTTATCACAAAACTACTCGACATTA
>NZ_WIJO01000002.1:0-70408 GCF_009496205.1 Streptococcus mitis | reverse complement strand
AGTTTTGTGATAAAATGTAATTGTTCCATATGAATCTTTCTAATGAGTTGTTTAGTCGCTTTTCATTATAGGTTATATGGGACTTTTTTTCTACACAAAAATAGGCTCCATAATATCTATAGGGGGGTTACCCACTACAAATATTATAGAGCCGAAAATTCCGACTGTTTCAGCTAAAATGGAAGAAAAAAGATTGGAGTATCTTATGGTAACTTTTCTCGGAAATCCTGTGAGCTTTACAGGTAAACAACTACAAGTCGGCGACAAGGCACTTGATTTTTCTCTCACTACAACAGACCTTTCTAAAAAATCTCTGGCTGATTTTGATGGCAAGAAAAAAGTTTTGAGTGTCGTTCCTTCTATCGATACAGGCATCTGCTCAACTCAAACGCGTCGTTTTAATGAAGAACTGGCTGGACTGGACAACACGGTCGTCTTGACTGTTTCCATGGACCTACCCTTTGCCCAAAAACGTTGGTGTGGTGCTGAAGGTATTGAAAATGCCATCATGCTTTCAGACTATTTCGACCATTCCTTTGGACGTGATTATGCCCTCTTAATCAATGAATGGCACCTATTGGCACGCGCAGTCTTTGTCCTAGATACTGACAATACTATTCGCTACGTTGAATACGTGGACAATATCAACTCTGAACCAAACTTCGAAGCCGCAATTGCAGCCGCTAAAGAACTAAATTAGAAGCCATTGTGGCAGATAGCTAGAGAAATCTAGCTTTTTTTGATATACTAGATAAAGATATTAGACAAGAGGAAGCGAATGACCCCGAATAAAGAAGATTATCTAAAATGTATTTATGAAATCGGCATAGACCTGCATAAAATTACCAACAAGGAAATTGCTGCCCGCATGCAAGTCTCTCCCCCTGCCGTAACTGAAATGATTAAACGGATGAAGAGTGAAAATCTCATCCTTAAGGACAAGGAATGTGGCTATCTACTGACAGACCTCGGCCTCAAACTGGTCTCAGAGCTCTACCGCAAACACCGCTTGATTGAAGTTTTTCTAGTCCATCATTTAGACTATACGAGTGACCAGATTCACGAGGAAGCTGAGGTTTTGGAACATACTGTCTCTGACTTATTCGTGGAAAGACTGGATAAACTGCTCGGATTCCCCAAGACCTGCCCCCACGGAGGAACCATTCCAGCCAAGGGAGAACTTCTGGTTGAAATCAATAACCTACCACTAGCTGATATCAAGGAAGCTGGATCCTACCGTCTGACTCGGGTACACGATAGTTTTGCCATTCTCCATTATCTGGACAAGCACTCACTTCACATCGGAGATCCGCTCCAAGTCAAGCAGTTTGATGGCTTCAGCAATACTTTCACTATCCTCAGTAAAGACGAGGATTTACAAGTAGGTATGGACATTGCCAAACAACTCTACGTCGAGAAAATCGACTAATTTCTCAAGTACCCCAACCAACCCTGAAAGTTTTATTTTCAGGGTTTTATTTCTATCATTTGATTTTACTCTCATTTAGTTGTAGAATGTTTGTAAAAAACAAGAAAGATAGTTTAACCTATGAAAAAATCACTAAAAATTTTTGCTACATCTAAATGGTTTGACCTCTTTGGAGTTGCTTTGGTCGTTGGGATTGCGATTGCATCTGGTTACCTCAACTCACGCCTCGATAAATTCGTAGATTGGGGACCATGGACTGCCCTTGTTCCCTTTGGATTGATTTCCGTAACCAACGTTGGGATTTCCATGTTATCCACTCGTTTCACGGGGAAATTAAGCAAATGGGGAAATTATTTTGGTATTGTTAATACCATTTTGTCCGGTGCTATTGATTATATCCTTGGAAATAAGGCGGCCATTATCACCTATCCTGTCACCTTCCTCATTTATACCTTTGCTATTAAGAAATGGGAAGCTTCGCAAGAAGGCAGACCCAACCAAATGAGCCAAAAACAACTAAAATTGGCAGCCATCATTATTTCCATCATCGCCTTCCTCTTTGCCTTTGTGACAAACTATATCGGCTATGGAGGAAAGATGAATCTCCTTGCCTACGTAACAACTATTGCCTTCGCACTGTCTCTCATTGCCAATGCTTTAAATGCACTAAAACTAACAACTCAGTGGGGATTTTGGTTGATTTACAATTTCGTTCAGCTGACAAAAGCTGGTATTCAAGGAAATTTTGCCAATATCGGAAAATACATCTTTTATATCCTCAATGCAATCGGAGCTTTATTTGTCTGGAATGATGAAGAAGTAAGATAATAGAAGAAAACTTAAATAAAAAAACAAGTCGACTTAAGAGAATCTCCCTTCTGCTATTTTTATCATTTTACTTGTAACTCCCATTCTTTTGGAGTAGAATGAAGTTAGATAAAAGAGGGAGGTCATCTTATGAAAAAACTCTTTAGAATCCATTTTACAGCAATTGCAGTCATCGATTTGCTACTATTCGCATTTTTTAACAAAAGACCCGAGACATCTTTGGAGTGGCTCTTGCTATCTGGTTTTATTTTCCTCCTTACTCAAGGACTCCTGTTATTTCGCTTGGTTGTCCGACTCAAACATCAATTCGCTGAGATTTATCCTAAAATCAATAAAAAGATTCGCTTCTACTATTTAGGGATTCTCTCCATTGATTTTCTATTTTTTGTCCTTTTAACCTTCGTTAGTTCTCAGCGTTTTCTCTCTCTTATGCCAATCATCACTGCTTGCCATTCTACTTTATATTATATGACGGCCGACTACCTAAGAGACAACTATCCAGACTTTTACGGCAAACATATCTCTTTATGGGAGTGTCTCTAAGGAAAAGGAGGGGTTATCATGAAAAAAATCATCTCCATCAAAACCATTCAACTCCTTATCATCGATGGAATTATGCTGGCATTTTTGACATTTAAAGAGGGACTTACTTGGGATTGGATGTTGATTTATAGCGGTTGGCTCATTTTCTTTCATCCTGTGCTATTGACCTATCTTTCCAACCAACTTTGTGACCACTTTAGTCAACTCTATTCCCAGATTAGACTCAGATTCTGGCGTTTTGCCTTACAAATCCTCCTATGGGATAGCCTGATCATTCTCTCCTTGATATGTTTAAGTGGTATGCCACTTTTCCTTCAGGGAACTCTCCTAATCTTAGGACACCTCATCCCTTCCTACCGCATAAGCCAAAGCCTGAAAAGAGATTTCCCCAAGGCCTATCAGGAACCCATTTCATTTTGGAGTATTTTGTAATAGATAAGAAAAACCAAGCCGGCTGGGCTTGGTTTTTCTTATCTATTTTTAGTATCAAGGATAATGGTAACTGGTCCGTCATTGACCAGCTCAACCTGCATATCCGCTCCAAAGATACCTGTCTGAACGGGTACTTCTTGCGCTAATTTTTGATTGAAAGCATCATAGAAATCCGATGCCATATCAGGTTTGGCTGCGCCTGTAAAGGCTGGACGATTGCCTTTCTTAGTATCCGCAAAGAGGGTAAACTGAGAAATAGAAAGAATTTCTCCTTCAATATCTTTGACAGACAAGTTCATCTTGCCTTCTGCGTCTGAAAAAATCCGCATGTTGACCAGTTTTCTCACGGCATAGTCCAAATCTTCCTCTTGGTCCTCTGGTCCAACACCAACCAGCAATAGGAGGCCCTGATTGATTTTTCCCTGAACCTGACCTTCGATACTCACTTGGGCTTTTTTAACCCGTTGGATAATGATTTTCATAATAGCCTTTCTAGTAAGAGCTAGGACAATTAACCGTTAGTCCGTTTGACAGAGTAAACTTCTGGCACACTCTTAATCTTGTCCACGACCGTGGTCAGCGTCGAGAGATTGGCAATGCCAAAGGACACATGGATATTAGCAAACTTCATATCCTTGGTTGGTTGGGCATTGACCGTTGAAATATTCTTGGTTGTGTTTGAAAGAACTTGCAGTACATCGTTCAACAGTCCTGTACGGTTGAGGCCGTAAATATCGATATGGGCCATATACTCCTTATTTGAGCTAGAGTACTGGTCTTCCCACTCCACATCAAGGAGACGTTGCTCATAGTTTTCTTGGGCGCGCAGGTTCATACAGTCCACACGGTGAATAGCCACACCACGCCCCTTGGTGATGTAGCCAACAATATCGTCACCAGGAACAGGATTACAACACTTAGCAATCCGCACTAGGAGACCTGAGGCACCTTCAATGACCACTCCACCCTCATGCTTGACTTTGAGGGTTTCTTTATTTTCAACCTTGACCTCGCCACCTTTGACAAGTTCTTCTGCCTCAGCCTTGGCCTTGGCACGTTCTTCCTCACGGCGTTCCTTTTCAGTCAGACGGTTAAAGACGGTAATAGCACCGATTTCTCCAAAACCAATGGCCGCAAAAAGGGATTCTTCTGTCTTGTAGCTAGTCTTTTGCAAAACTTGGTCCATGTGACGCTTGTCCATGAATTTATTGGCCACATAGCCATTTTCTTGGAACTGAGCCATCAGCATCTCACGACCCTTATTGACAGATAATTCTTTGTCTTGATTTTTAAAGAACTGACGAATCTTGTTACGCGCCTTGCTGGTCTTGACCATATTGAGCCAGTCACGGCTTGGCCCAAATGAGTTAGGGTTGGTGACAATTTCAACCTGATCCCCTGTCTTGAGCTTGGTTGTCAATGGAACCATACGGCCATTGACCTTGGCACCAGTTGCTTTTTCCCCGACCTTGGTATGTATTTCATAGGCAAAGTCAATCGGTCCTGAATCTTTTGGAAGGGAACGGACAGCTCCATCTGGGGTAAAGACGTAAATTTCCTCAGCCAGATAGTTTTCCTTAACAGAATCCACAAATTCCTTGGCATCATCAGCCTGGTCTTGGAGCTCCATCATCTCCTTGATCCAGTTCATCCCAATAGCTGATTCCTTGCTGTTAACCTGCCCCTTTATGCCCTTCTTATAAGCCCAGTGAGCCGCAACCCCGTACTCAGCCACCTCGTGCATTTCCTTGGTCCGAATCTGGAATTCGATTGGCCCTTTTGGTCCATAAACAGTCGTATGGATAGACTGATAACCATTGGCCTTGCGGTTAGCGATATAGTCTTTGAAACGACCTGGCATTGGTTTCCAAAGTTCATGCACATAACCAAGCATGGCATAAACATCACTTTGGGTATCTAAAATACAACGAATAGCAATCAGATCATAGATTTCCTCAAAACGTTTTCTCTTATCCTGCATTTTACGGAAAATCGAGTAAATATGCTTGGGACGACCATAAATCTTCCCTTTCAAGTGACGATCTGTCGTATATTCCTCTAATTTTGTGACTACCTCATCCACCAAGGCTTCACGCTCTCTGCGCTTTTCCTTCATCATATGGGTAATCTTGTAAAACTCCGTTGGGTTGAGATAACGGAAAGATAGATCTTCCAATTCCCATTTGACGCTAGAAATCCCCAAACGGTGAGCAAGAGGTGCATAGATTTCCATGGTTTCTTTAGAAATACGCTCCTGTTTGTCTTTTCGAAGGTGTTTCAGCGTCCGCATATTGTGCAAGCGGTCAGACAGTTTGACCAAGATAACACGGATGTCCTCAGACATGGCCATGAGCATCTTACGATGATTTTCCGCCAATTGCTCCTCGATCGATTTGTACTCGACCTTACCAAGTTTGGTAACCCCATCGACGATTACCCGCACATCAGGGCCAAACTCTCTCTCCAAATCATCCAAGGTCGCATCTGTATCTTCTACCACATCATGCAAGAAACCACAAGCAACCGTTACGGCATCTAGCTTAAGCTTGGCTAAAATCCCTGCCACTTGGATAGGGTGAATAATGTAAGGTTCGCCAGATTTCCTATACTGGCCACTGTGGCATTCAACAGCATAGACTAAGGCCTTATGGACAAAAGCAACATCTTCTTTTGATAAATATTTTTGCGTTAAAGCGACAACCTCATCGCCCGTCAAATTCACTTCTTTCGGCATCTCTACTCTCCAATTCTTCCTACCATTTTATCACTTTTTTAAGAATATGAAAACTAGAAAATTCCCTCTCAATCAATCCACATTTCAAAAAACACTGCCAGATTTCTCTAGCAGTGTTTTGACATTTCATTTATCTTAGTAAACTGTTCTTTCAGTTTCTACATCGAAGAAGTGTGCTTTGTTCAAGTCAAATCCAAGTTCAACTGTTGCGCCTGTTTGCAAGTAGTCACGAGCATCAACTTTAGCAACGAATTCATCTTTACCAACTTGGCAGTATAGGTGAGATTCTGAACCAAGCAATTCTGATACAGAGATAGTAGCTTTTACAACTGATTCTGGGAATGTTTCAAGGAAAGCAGGTTCTGCATTCACGTCTTCTGGACGGATACCGAAGATCAATTCTTTACCTTCGTAGCCTTTGTCACGAAGAACTTTCAATGCTCCTTCTGGAACTTTCAAACGGAAACCGTCAGAAACAATTTCGCTACCAACCAATTTCACGTTGATGAAGTTCATAGCTGGGCTTCCGATGAATCCTGCTACGAATTTGTTAACTGGGTTTTTGTAAACTTCTTGAGGTGTACCGATTTGTTCTACACGTCCGATAGTACCTGTACCAGCAGGGTTTTTAGTTGCTGACATGATAACGATACGGTCTGCAAGTGTCATCGCTTCTGTTTGGTCGTGAGTTACGTAGATAGTTGTAGCTCCGATACGACGGTGGATTTTAGCGATTTCAGCACGCATAGATACACGAAGTTTTGCATCCAAGTTTGACAAAGGTTCGTCCATCAAGAATACTTTTGCATCACGGACGATGGCACGCCCCATGGCAACACGTTGACGTTGACCACCTGAAAGGTCAGCTGGTTTACGATCCAAGAATTCTTTCAAACCGAGGATTGCAGCTGCTTCTTGCACACGTTTATCGATGTCTTCCTTGCTGTATTTACGCAATTTTAAACCGAAAGCCATGTTGTCATAAACAGTCATGTGTGGGTAAAGAGCGTAGTTTTGGAATACCATGGCGATGTCACGGTCTTTTGGAGCTACGTCGTTGACAACCACGCCATCGATAGATGCAGTACCTTCTGTGATGTCTTCAAGACCAGCAATCATACGAAGAGTTGTTGATTTACCACATCCTGAAGGACCTACGAAAACGATAAATTCTTTGTCTTTGATGTCCAAGTTGAAGTCTTCAACTGAATAGTGTTCGCTGTTTGGATATTTTTTGTAAATGTTTTTAAGATTCAATTCTACCATGAGGTGAACTCCTTTTGTCTTTTGATAGTTTTATTATAGATGAAAACGCTTTACATTTCTATGGCAAGGTGACCAAAAAAATAAAAAAGTTCTGTGCAACTTGCACAAAACTTTAGAGAATATCTGGTAAAATCAATTGATAACACAGGGTCAAGTCAGTCAGTTCTTTCAACTGTAGCCCTGTCAATTCTTCCCATTTATCAATCTTATATTGGAGAGAATTGCGGTGCAGATAGAGTTGCTGGGCTGTTTTTGTTAGGACAGCACTATTTTCCCAAAGGGAGAGAATGATTTCCTGAATCTGGTCTTGATCCAAGATCATCTGGTGCAAGCATTCCTTGATTGCCTTCAAGTCCACAAGTCTTTCTCCCATACTCCAAAGATAGAGCTGAGAAAAAGTATGAACACCTTGGTGACCCTGACGCCACCAAGTCTTGAACAACTCGCGCTCAGCTTTGATTAAGTCTGATAGGGCTTGATTTCTCGTCTGAGACCAAACCTGGCCCAACATGATAGACAGACGAAGTCCAAAGTCATACTCTACCGCTTCAATCGTATCACTTAAAATAGCTCGTACAGAGGTGTATTTATCTTGCTGAAGCACGAAAACATAATCCTGAGCTCCGACCTGAAGCACTGTCTGACAGTTAGGAAATAGAGTCCGCATCATATCCAGCCAAGAAGCTAGATTTTCCTGATGAAAATAGGAAAGATGACAATAGGCCAACTGAATCTTTTTAAAAGTTTGTGGTGTCTGTCCCTTCCCCTCAATCAAAAAAGAATACCAAGGATTGAGCGAACGAGCCTGCTCCTGCTGGGTCAAAAGTGAAATCAACTGCTTTTCACGCTCGCTGAGCCCAGCTTCCTCCAGCAAAATCCACTGTTGAGAAGCTAAAGGAAGAGTGAGATAACCCTCTTTCTCTACTGGTTGGTCTGAAATCTGAGCTTCAGGAAACCAGTCTTGTAGTTCTTTTGCCATCATGCCCTAGCCCTCCACTTTTTGGATACACCAGGAAATCAAGCTCTCAAGACGTTCCAGATTTTCAGTCATATGGAGATAGCCCATCACTGCTTCAAAACCTGTGGACATACGGTAAGTTACCACATCAGCATTTTTGGCCTTGGTGTGGCTATTGGTATTGCGACCACGTTTGTAGATTTCTTCTTCTTTTTCCGTCAGGACATGCTCCTCCAACATAAGAGAAATCAGGCGAGCCTGAGCTTTAGCCGACACATACTTGGTCGCTTCTTGGTGGAGTTTATTGGGTTTGGTCATGCCTTTGAGGATGAGGTGACGACGAATATACATAGAATACACCGCATCTCCTTCAAAGGCTAGCGCAATCCCGTTAATGAGATTGACATCAATCACGTGTCCACCTCACTCCATCTTTGGTGTCAAGGAGCTTAATTCCTTGAGTAGCCAATTGGTCACGGATCTGGTCCGCTGTCGCAAAGTCACGATTGGCACGCGCTTCTTGGCGTTTTTGGATCAAGTCTTCAATATCTGCATCCAAAACTTCCTCAATAAAGACAATTCCAAAGACTTCTAACATATCCGCAAGAGCTTCCTTAACACTTGCATCATAATTGCCAGAGTTAATCCACTTGGCCATTTCAAAGACAACTGTGATACCATTAGCAGCGTTGAAATCCTCATCCATAGCTGCTACAAACTTATCTTTAAAGGCTTGTAACTCTTGAGCATCTACAGTTCCAGTAAATGGTTGCTCATAGGTGTTTTTCAGATACTTGAGATTAGTCTCTGCATCCCGCACTGCCTTTTCCGTAAAATTGATAGGCTTGCGGTAATGCTGAGTCGCAAAGAAGAAACGAAGCACTTGACCATCAAGAGTTTTGAGGGCATCATGAACAGTGATAAAGTTCCCCAAAGACTTAGACATCTTGACATTATCGATATTGACAAAGCCATTATGCATCCAGTAGTTAGCAAAGGTCTTACCTGTTTTGGCTTCTGACTGGGCAATTTCATTGGTATGATGAGGAAACTCGAGGTCGGCTCCGCCACCGTGGATATCGATGGTATCGCCCAAAATCTCTGTTGACATGACCGAACACTCAATATGCCAGCCCGGACGACCAGGTCCCCAAGGACTATCCCAAGAAATCTCGCCTGGCTTGGCAGCTTTCCATAGGGCAAAGTCTACAGGATTTTCCTTACGAGCCGTTTCTTCATCGGTACGACCTGAAGCCCCTAGTTCCAAATCTTCCAAGGTTTTGTTAGCCAACTTGGCATAGTTGTGGGATTTTTCCACACGGAAGTAAACATCCCCTTGACTCTCGTAGGCAAAGCCTTTTTCAATTAAGTCTTCCACAAAACGGATAATGTCAGCCATAAACTCCACCACACGTGGATGGCGAGTCGCAGGTTTGACGCCCAAGGCCGTCACATCCTCACGAAAGGCAGCGATATACTTGTCCGCAACCTCCTGAGGCGTGATCCCTTCTTCCTTGGCACGGTTGATAATCTTATCATCCACATCTGTAAAATTGGAAATATAGGCAACCTCAAATCCCCGATACTCAAAATAGCGACGAACCGTATCAAAAGCCACCGTTGAACGAGCATTTCCCACGTGGATATAGTTGTACACCGTTGGCCCACAAACATACATCTTTACTTTGCCGTCCTCAATCGGGACAAATTCTCGCAAATCACGAGACATGGTGTCGTAGATTTTAATCATAAATTATAATCAGGAAAGCTAAAATCCAAGAACAGTTAGTCTCATCACTGAGAGTTCAATTGAATTTCAGTCCGAATGCCTCTACACTTCGGAATCCCTTGCTCCTTTCTCATTCAGATAAACCACCTGAGTCTGTTTGACAAAGCCAATTTTTTCATACAAACGTTTGGCACCTACATTGCTATCTTCTACTGCAATCTGAAATTTCTTATCATTTTGCTCAATTAGTTGGTTGACAAGGAATTTTGCTAAGTAGCTCCCATAGCCTTTCCCACGTTCAGGTTCTGATATTGCTAAACCGTAGAAGTAATTCGTATCGCTCGATAAATCAACCGTGCAAGTTCCAATAACCTGACCGTCTTTTAATAAAATATACAGGCGGCTTTCTGGATCTTTCAGAGCTTCAGCAACATATCTATCCACAACTTCTCTAGATTCATGTTCCTCTGAGAATGCCTGAAATTTTAATTGACTAATTTGATCCTGATACGAACTATCAGCTAACAAAACTTCAAGATTGGAAACATTTGCTAACGGATAAGGTCTTCTATCCTTACCTAACCAGGTTTCTGTCTCTTCATCCTCAACCAGTCCCCAGTTGCTGACAAAATCAGGATGGCGGTCTAGAAAAACACGCTCTGTCTGAAAAGTGACTGAACGAATAGAAAAAGAAACTGTTTCTCTCTCAAAACTAGTAAACAATGCACGCGCAATTCCCTGATGGCGATGATCTGGATGAACCAGTATCGTCACTTCCACATCTTGGTCATCAGCATAGACAGTTAAGAGACCAACAAGTTCGCCTTTTTCATAATAAAGGAAAAAGGCGGGCATGTTTGGGTCAAAATTAAGCATGTTAGAAAGATAGGGATCACGATAGGTACCGTCATAGTTTTGGCAACAGTTAATTAGTTTTTTCGCCTCAGATAGCTCCTCTTGGCTTAACTTGTTTCTTGCTTGAATCATATAGGTATCCTCTACAACCCAGACGATCTGTGACTGGCATCTTTAGCATGCTCGAGTTTATTGACGTAGTACTCTCGTTTTTCTTCGACTTCGTGGATGACCGGCTCATCCTTTTTACCATGTACACGGACAATCTTAGCAGGAATACCGACAACCGTCACATCACTAGGTACGTCTGCCACGACAACTGCTGCTGCACCGACCTTGGCATTTTCACCAATTTCCACTGGTCCAATGACTTGGGCATGAGCGGATATTAAAGCTCCTTTTCGCACGGTTGGATGGCGTTTGCCACAGTCTTTCCCTGTTCCCCCAAGAGTCACCCCATGATAGAGGAGAACTCCCGTCTCAACGATAGCCGTCTCTCCAATCACCAAGCCAGAACCGTGGTCGATAAAGACACCTGAATCAATCTGGGCACCTGGATGAATTTCAATCTGAGTCCAAAAGCGCCAAAACTGACTGTGCATACGAGCCAAGAGTTTGAAGCCATGCTTCCAGAGAAAATGTGAAAGACGGTGGGCTGCCAAGGCCTTGACACCTGGATAAGTCAGCAAAACCTCCAAAGTGGTGCGGGCCGCTGGATCATTTTCTTTTACGATATCAATGGTTTCGCGCCACCATCCCATACATTTCTCCTTTTCTTATTCTGAATCTTTTGGTGTTTCTGTAATTTCTTTCTTAGGTTTGTGATCCTTGTGATGACGTTGGCGATGAGGACGTTCTGATTTTTCACCTTTTTCATCACGTTCAGGTTTTGGTGGACGAGGAAGAAGGGCTTTCATAGAAGCATCCACACGTCCTTTTTCATCAATCTTGATAACCTTAACATCAACTTCATCCCCGATTGCTACCAAGTCTTCGACATTATTGGTACGCGTCCAAGCCATCTCCGAGATATGAACAAGGGCATCTGTCTTATCAAAGAGGTTAACAAAGGCACCAAATTTCTCGATACGAACGACTTTAGCACGGTAAACTTCGTCCACCTTAGCTTCACGAACCAAACCAGCAATAATTTCTTTAGCACGGTTAATAGCATCTTGGTCGCTAGAGTAGATAGACACATTTCCTTCTTCGTCGATATCAATCTTAACGCCTGTTTCAGCGATAATCTTGTCGATGGTTTCTCCACCCTTACCGATGACAATCTTAATCTTGTCCACATCAATCTTGATGGTATCAATTTTCGGAGCAGTTGGAGCCAATTCTGGACGAACTTCTGGAATGGTTGCTTCAATCACATCAAGGATTTCAAAACGAGCTTTCTTGGCTTGGGCAAGGGCTTCTGTCAAGATTTCTGCAGTAATCCCTTGAATTTTAATATCCATTTGTAGGGCTGTAATCCCGTCACGAGTTCCTGCAACCTTGAAGTCCATGTCTCCAAAGTGGTCTTCCAAACCTTGGATATCTGTCAAGACTGTATAGTTGTTTCCATCTGAGATGAGACCCATGGCAATCCCTGCTACTGGTGCCTTGATTGGCACCCCACCAGCCATAAGGGCAAGAGTTCCCGCACAGATAGAAGCTTGAGATGAAGAACCATTTGATTCCAAGACTTCTGCTACCAGACGGATAGCGTATGGGAATTCTTCCAAGCTTGGCAAGACTTGAGCAAGGGCACGCTCTCCAAGAGCACCGTGACCAATTTCACGACGACCTGGCGCACCGTAACGACCTGTTTCCCCTACAGAGTATTGTGGGAAGTTATAGTGGTGCATAAAGCGTTTCTTGTACTCTGGATCCAAACCATCGATGATTTGAGTTTCTCCCATCGGAGCCAAGGTCAAGACTGAAAGAGCCTGAGTTTGCCCACGAGTAAAGAGACCAGATCCGTGCACACGAGGAAGGAAGTCAACAACCGCATCCAAAGGACGGATTTCATCAACCTTACGGCCGTCAGGACGAACCTTGTCTTCTGTAATCAAACGGCGCACTTCTGCGTGTTCCATTTGTTCCAGGATTTCAGCCACGTCACGCATGATACGGTCAAATTCTTCATGGTCTGCATATTTTTCTTCGTAAACAGCAGTTACTTTATCCTTAACTGCTTGAGTTGCAGCTTCACGAGCTAATTTTTCTTCTACTTGAACCGCTTTTTGGAGGTCACTGTTGTAGGCTGCGATGATTTCAGCCTGTAATTCAGCATCTACGTGAAGCAGTTCAACTTCTGCTTTTTCCTTACCGACAGCAGCAACAATTTCTTCTTGGAAGGCAATCAATTCTTTGACTGCTTCATGCCCTTTGAGAAGGGCTTCCAACATGATTTCTTCTGACAATTCTTTAGCACCAGACTCAACCATGTTGATAGCGTGCTTGGTACCAGCTACTGTCAATTCAAGGAGAGATTGCTCTGCTTGTTCTTGACTTGGGTTGATGATGATTTGACCATCCACATAACCCACTTGCACCCCAGCGATTGGTCCGTCAAATGGAATATCTGAAATAGAAAGTGCCAAGGATGAACCAAACATAGCTGCCATAGGTGCAGAAGCATTTTCATCATAAGAAAGCACGGTGTTGATGACTTGGACTTCGTTACGGAAACCTTCCGCAAACATAGGACGGATTGGACGGTCAATCAAACGCGCTGTCAAAGTCGCATCCGTTGAAGGACGTCCTTCACGTTTCATAAAGCCACCAGGAAACTTCCCAGCCGCATACATTTTTTCTTCGTAGTTGACTTGAAGAGGGAAAAAATCCCCAGTTGCCATCTTCTTAGACATCACGGCCGCAGTCAAGACAGTTGACTCACCGTAACGTACAACAACAGAGCCATTTGCTTGCTTAGCAACCTGACCAGTCTCTACAATTAACTCACGACCCGCAAAAGTCGTTTGAAACACTTGTTTTGTCATTTTAATCCCCTTTGGATTGATGAAATTATACGCCTTGCCTACAAAAATCAGGATACAAAGGGCGTAAAGAATCCCGTATGAAAATAGGAGATTGACGCAGTGTGCGATGCACACCAGGAAATCTATCTTTTTCACTAGGGATTTAGCCCGTGTTCAACTATCTAAATACTTTGAAAAGTTTAAAAAATATTATTCTTTAGCATTTATACCTTTTATAGCAGATTTGAATAGCTAAGAATCTGTTTATACCCTCATCTTTGTATCAAGTACGTACAGAGTCTATTTTATCATATTTTTCTTAAAAAGTGCGGTCTTTACCATTAAAAAGGAACCATTCCCCTCACCTGAGAAGAATGGTTTGCTTTTTATTATCCTAGAGACTGATGATTAAATAAGGCATGGGTTGCTTGGTGGATGTATTTTGCTGTTTCAGCATTGTTCATAGTGTAGAGATGCACACCTGCGACATCCTGAGTTACCAAGTCCACGATTTGGTCCACTGCATAGGCAAGTCCTGCTGCTCTGAGCGACTCAGGGTCATGCTCATACTTGTCTAAGATGGCTTTAAATTTGCGTGGAAGATGGATATTCTCACAAGTCTTCAAGAGGCGGAGAGCCTGATTTCGATTCAGAATTGGCATAATCCCTGCATGAATAGGAACATCAATCCCAGCCAAAATGCATTTATCTTGGAAATCATAGAAGCGCTCATTGTCAAAGAAAAGCTGAGTTACGAGGCTCGAACAGCCTGCATCCACTTTCTTCTTAAGATTTTGAATATCTGAAATCTGATTTGGTGAATCTGGATGTCCTTCTGGATAGCAAGCACCAACAATATCAAAGTGAGGAGCTTGCTCCTTGATGAACTCAATCAAGTCAGTTGCGTAGCGGAAATCCTTTTGTGGTTCCACATCAGGGATGATATCCCCACGAAGAGCCAAGATTTTCTGTACCCCAACCTTGTCCAAGTCAGCAAGAGTCTCAGCAACCTTTTCCTTGGTCAAATAGATAGCTGGCAAGTGAGCAATAGTCGGAATCGCCAAGTCATTTTGGATAAAGTCAGCCAAACGAACCGTCGTTTCCTTGATATTAAATTTATTATTGCTGGCAGTTACACTGATAAAGTGAGGGGCCAACTCCTGCATATCTTGAAGAGCAGAAATAATTTTATCATTACCCACAGCTGGGTTTGGAGGGAACACTTCAAATGAGAGTGACGGTGTTTGGCGTGACATAGTCTTATCCTTTTCTAGTTGTTTTCTTACTGATCAACCATGTATGGAGAAATGTCTTTTCTTACAATTTCTCACGCGCAGCTTTAGCTGCTTCCACAAGGCGGATCAAGCTTTCTTTTGTTTCTGGAATACCACGTGTTTTCAAACCACAGTCAGGGTTGATCCAAACTTTCTTGCTTGGCACTTTAGCAAGGATGGCTTCGATTGTGTTGTCGATTTCGCCTTCATTTGGCACACGAGGTGAGTGGATATCGTAAACCCCAGGTCCCACTTCTGTTTGGAAGTTTTTCGCTTTGAGTTCGTCCAAGATTTCAAGGTTTGAACGGCTTGCCTCAAATGAGATAACGTCCGCATCCATGTTGTCGATAGCTGGGATGATATCTGTAAATTCTGAGTAACACATGTGAGTGTGGATTTGAGTATCTGGCGCTACTGTTGAGTGTACCAAGCGGAAGGCAGGAATTGCCCAGTCAAGGTAGTCTTCGTACCAGTCGCTACGACGGAGCGGCAATTTCTCACGAAGAGCTGCCTCGTCGATTTGGATGATTTTCACACCTGCAGCTTCAAGGTCAAGCACTTCATCCTTGATAGCAAGGGCGATTTGAAGAGTAGAATCCTTGATAGAGATGTCTTCACGTGGGAATGACCAGTTAAGGATGGTAACAGGTCCAGTCAACATACCTTTAACAGGTTTGTTTGTACGGCTTTGTGCATAGCTAGACCATTTAACAG
Source organism: Streptococcus mitis (assembly GCF_009496205.1). GTDB lineage: Bacteria > Bacillota > Bacilli > Lactobacillales > Streptococcaceae > Streptococcus > Streptococcus mitis_BN. The sequence continues at coordinate 54,677 of NZ_WIJO01000002.1, read as the reverse complement.
TGATAGGGTTAAGACGAGTTACATCACCCCAGATGATTGGTGGTTTCACCCCACGCATACCGTATGATTGTACCCAACCATTTTTAGAGAAGAGGTAGCCTGACAAGTTTTGACCGAAGTACTCAACCATGTCGTTACGCTCAAATTCACCGTGAACAAGGACATCAAAATCGATATCTTCTTGCCATTTAATCCATTCGTCAATTGTTTCAGCAAGGAAAGCGTCGTACTCTTCTTGAGACAATTCACCTTTACGGTAAGCCAAACGCTTCGCACGAACTTCTTTAGTTTGAGGGAATGAACCGATAGTTGTTGTTGGAAGAGCTGGAAGTTTGAAAGCGTCTTCTTGAATAGCTTCACGTTCTGCAAATGCTGGCAAACGAGTGTAGTCTGCGTCTGTCAAGCCAGCGATACGCGCACGAAGTTCAGCATTTTCACCCACACGTTCAGTCGCAAAGAGTTCTTTGTTAGCTGCAAGTGCTTCTTCTCCTTGACCATTGCGGATAGCATCCAAATCACGAATCTCATCTAATTTTTCAACTGCAAAGGCAAAGTGGTTCAAGATTACTGGTTCAAATTCTTCATTAGCAGTTGTAAATGGCACATGAAGAAGTGAGCATGAGCTTGTCAAGACAATGTTTTCAGCTGGGATTTGCTCAAGAACAGCCAAGCTCTTTTCGTAGTTGTTACGCCAGATGTTTTTACCATTGACAATACCTGCATAAAGAGTCTTGTCAGCTGGGAAGCCACCTTTAACGAGTTCAAGAGTTTTCTTACCTTCAACGAAGTCAAGACCAATGGCATCTACTGGCAAGTTTACAAGGTCAGCGTAAACGTCACGAACGTCTCCGAAGTAAGTTTGAAGCAAGACTTCAAGACCTTTTTTGTCAGCCAAAAGTTTGTTGTAAAGGTTCAAGAAGAGGGCTTTTTCTTCAGCTGTCAAATCTTTTACAAGAGCCGCTTCATCCAATTGGATACGAGTCGCACCAAGTTCAGCCAATTTAGCAAAAACTTCTTGGTAAGCAGCCACTAAGCTGTCTACGAAGTCTTCTGCTTTCACGCCTTCTTCAAAGTCTGACAATTGAAGGAAAGTGAATGGACCTACAAGAACTGGGCGAGTGTTCAATCCAAGTTCTTTTGCTTCTTGGAACTCATCGAAGATTTTGTGACCAGCAAGTTTGACTTGAGTGTCTTTTTCAAATTTAGGAACGATGTAGTGGTAGTTAGTGTTGAACCATTTCTTCATTGGAAGGGCACGAACATCCCCTTTTTCTCCTTGGTAACCACGACCCAAAGCGAAGTAGCGCTCAAGGTCAGACAAGTCCAAGTTTTGAACGGAAGCAGGTACCACGTTGAAAAGGAAAGCTGCATCTAGGAAGTTGTCATAGTGAGAAAAGTCATTTGATGGAATTTCAGTGATGCCTTTTTCTTTGACAATGTTCCAGTGTTTAGCACGCAAGTCTTTTGCGGCTGCCAAGAGTTCTTCTTCTGAGATTTCTTTTCTAAAGTATTTTTCAGTTGTAAATTTTAATTCGCGGAATTCGCCCAAACGAGGGAAACCGATGATTGTAGTTGACATGATGTGTCCTCCAAAATTTGTTGTTGAAACTATCTTAACAGAAAAGGAATCATCTGTATAATTGTAAAAAATTAGGCTTTGATATAGTTTGAAACTATATCTCCGTTTTAAACAAAAGAAAAAGACTTGAGACAAATGCCTCAAATCCTTTGTGTAGCTTGTTTTATAGCTGTATTTTAGTTAGACTGGTCAAACGTGTTATTAGTAATTCTTATAAGTGACTATGACTTGTTATTAAAAAAGACTATAAGTTGATTTTTCTTTTGTAATTCTGATATTTCCCTGAAAAGTGCGGACGGGAGGTAAAATTATCCAGTGGATGATTTTAGTCAACCAAGTAATTTCATCGCCATCAACTCTTTCTCTGTTCGAGGGGGACGACTGCTAATGTCTTTCCTAAACTGGCTAAAACTTTCAAGACTGTGTCCAACTGGGGGCTAGTCTTGCCTGTTTCCATCCTAGCAATAACCGGCTGGCTCACTCCACTAAGTTCTTCTAGCTTTTTCTGGCTGATTCCTTGTTCATGCCTAGCCTCAATCAGCTCACTCATAATAGCCACTCGCATATCACTTTCAAGGATTTCCTCCTTAGTAAATAGTTCAGACCGGACATCCTTCCAATTACTCCCAATGGCACTATTCTTCATCACTTAACCCTCTTTCTTTTAAGTCCTTCAGTTCACGCTTGGCTTTTTCAATCTCTCTTCTAGGAGTTTTCTGAGTCTTTTTGACAAAATGATGTAAAAGAACAAAACTACCATCAAGCCACGCTACAAATAAAATTCGATCTCTCAGTGGTCTTAGTTCCCAAATCTCATCTTCCAAATGTTTCATATAGGGTTCACCAGCTCTCGTCCCATGCTGACTAAGCAACTGGATATAGTCATTTAATTTATTGAGTTTGATGCGGCTATCCTTACTTTTCTGGCTAGCTAATTCTCTCATATAATCCAAGACTGGCTCATTTCCATTTTTGTCCTTATAGAAGTAAATCGTGTGCACCAAGCAACCTCTTTCCAATCAAATTATAACTCAAAAGTTATTGAAAGTAAAATCTTAACACTCATAAAAAGAAGACCTTAGAAAAACTCCAAAGGTCTCATCTTTATTATTCGAAAAAATTACGGGAAGAGTTATAAATTGAAGACAATCCTTACTATTATTCCAGCTCTATCCCCTTCTCTCGGAGATTTGCCAGACACTCCTCATAATAGGCATCGTCATGTTCGCTGTATATAGGACTTTTCAGCTTTTCCTCTACCAAATCTTCATAAGGAGGGCAAATTTTACCACGGTGGTTCTTGTCCAGCCACTCTGGACTGACATTGTAGCCACGGCTAGCCATTTCCTTCATGATCAAGCGATGATAGGCATAGAGACGATAGGGCGAGTGGGTAAAGACATAGTCAACCGTTGCATGCTTTCTGCCCCAGCCATTGCCACGCAGGGCACAGCACTCTCTATGTTGTCCCAAAAGTTGAGGACGCGGAAGTTGTGAAATCAAATCCTCATGCCAAAGTCTCATGGGAGTCTCCTTTCAGTAAAGTCGAATGTTGCAAATAGGTATTTGGATAGCGATCAAGCAAGTCTCGAGTCTTAGTAATCAAGTCTTCCTTAGAAGCCTGACCAAAGCGGTAGCGATCAAGCAAGAGCATATAGTCCTTGCGCTCAGCATCTGTCGCTTTCTTTTTGAAATAGCCCCAAATATGCTGAAAGGCATTGCAAACCTGACCCCTGTGTTCTGGGATTTGACAGGCGCGGTCAATCATCTCTTGAACCTTACTCAGCTCCACCACTTCTTGCTTGAGATACTGGCGAAGCTCATTGTAAATATTGCTGGAATGGCTCAACACGAGGTATTTGTTTCTAGCCCAGAGTTGTTGGCACTGGGATTTTTGATTAGTTTGTTCCATCTTTCTCCTTGTTTTTTATCAGTTTCCAGGAAATATGGAAACAAAGTTTTATCTTAAAAATGAGCGAATTAATGACTTCACATGACTGAATGTATGAATCTTTTTTCTTCTTCTAAAAATTTCCTGACACTTAGGAAACAAAGTAATAATTCTCTTTTAGTTCTCGGAAACGGTCAAAACCTAGAATACCCTCATTTTGTAATCTGCCCAAAACGACACTAGGATGAATATCTATCTCCTCAGAAAATCGAAGGATATCTGTCTTATCAAAGTTTCCTTTTTCTACAAAAGATTGATAATATTCTGGTCTAATCAAGAAATCTTTTGCAAACTGGTCTGCCTGTTCCTCAGAACGAAGATAGGACTCACTGTTTCCTTCATCAGATGAAAAATCATTTTCCAGAATGTGCCCAATCTCATGGAATAGTGAGAACCAGAAAATATCTGACGCTTTGTTACGATCCGTAAGTAAAAGCAAGGCACTACCATTACTGAATTTTTTAGTCGCTCCATTTAGATTGGCATTTGGCAAAGCAGGTAGACCGACTAGGACCACACCACAGTCTAGCAAGATATCATACAAGCATTGAGGGAAAACTTCTGGATTTTGTCTTGTCAACTTTCTCAACACAGGCAGGCTTCTCTCTAGCTTTCTGCGATTTAACTTAGTTGTCGTTTTATCACGTGCTTTTTTAGATGCCAACTCCAGCATGATATTAGAGTTTACTATACTTTTAGTTGTAAACTCACGCGTATTCCGATAGCTGACTAAATGGTTAAAAGATGTAAGGTTTTCTAAACTTGCCACCCCTAGAATCTTGCGAAGCTCGATAATCTTTTCCTTCAAGCTATAGCGTTTGTCTGTAACGTAGCCTTCTTCCTTAAAATACTTGAAATCAATCATCTCACAGATTTCTTTCTCGCTACCTTCTTCTAGCTCTTTTTGTTCTACAATCTCTGCAACTTTTACATCATAAGCATTCTGAAGATTAAGCCAGGTTTGCATGGAAACTCCGCTTAGCTTGGCTAACTTATGAGCCGTTTCCTTACTAATGGACTCCTCTGCATTGACCAGCTTGCTGATAGTCTTTGCCGAAACTCCCAAACGCTCCGCAAATTCTTTCTGCGTTACGTTATAATCTTCAATCAACTCTTCAACGTACTGACCTGGATGAAAAGCAATCAGGTCTTTGTATTCAACAATTTTATTACTCATAGTGATTGCTGACCTCCTCTATTTTTAGGATTTCGATTTCAACAGGACTTGGAAACACCTTTTCTAAATCCTCCTCACGAAATTCCACAATCAACCGATAGGAACTCTTTCGACCATCTATATCTAAAGCAAACTGTCCCTGTCTCTTTCCCTTAAGTTGGTGAAAGTGATATTTAGGAAAAGCTGTCACACTAGCCAAAGAATCCGCCACTTCCAAAAAGTTGATCAACTGATGCAATTTTACAGCAATCTTATCCGAAAAATCTTTTTTCGCCTGTCTCAGCTCTGTGCACTGCTTTTTAACAGTTTTGTTTGTATAGATAAGCTTCATATGTCCCTTTCTGTTCAAATTAAATTACCTAATAGGTAATTTAATTATACCATCTTTAGAAAACAAAAACCAGCCAAAAGTTAATTTGGCTGGTTTTTCAAATCGGATTGACGTATCTAACTCCTTCCCCCATCACCCTTTAAACTCTTTCAAAAACTTTTTGAGTTCAGCATCGGCTTCTGGTGTGGTTCCGTGGAGTTGACCGAGCATTTCGAGTAGGGAAGCGGTTTGGTTTTGGATTGCTTGATTTGTCGTGTTGATCTTGCTGACGATATCTGTCAGTGGCTCGACTTCTTCTTCCTCAAAGGTATCTACGTAACGAGGGATATTGAGGTTATAGTCGTTTTCGACGATTTCTTCATAACTTGCCAGATGGGCAAACTTGTCAATTTCCTCACGTGACTTGTAGGCTTCCAGAATCTTCTCGATATGAGCATCCGTCATGATATTCTGATTTTTGCCCTTATCAAACTCCTTAGAGGCATCGATAAAGTAGACATCACGGTTGGTACGGTTCTTTTTGAGAATGATAACCGTGGTCGGAATGCTGGTGTTAAAGAAGATATTAGCAGGTAGACCGATAACCGTATCAATGGCTCCTTCTTCTAACAAAGCCTTGCGAATGGTTCCCTCCGCATTTCCACGGAAAAGAACACCGTGGGGAAGAACGATAGCCATAACACCATTATCCTGCTTGAGATGGTAGTAACCATGCAAGAGAAAGGCAAAGTCAGCCTTGGACTGGGGCGCCAGTTTCCCAAAAGGAGAGAAACGAGGATCAGCCATAAAGCCAGAGCTTGCTGACCACTTAGCAGAGTAGGGAGGGTTCATGAGAACACCGTCAAAGTTGGTCGGCTCTTGAGTCGGCCAGTCTTCATCCAAGGTATCAGCATTGTGGAGGAATTGATTCTCAACAGGAACACCATGTAGAATCATGTTCATCCGAGCCAAGTTATAGGTCGAGGTATTGAGTTCCTGACCAAAGTAGACCACTGTCTGTGGCTTGTGAGAGTATTTCTTGGCATTGAGCAAGAGAGAGCCAGAACCCATAGTCGCATCATAGATGGTAAAGCCTAGCTGGTCCTCACGACCTAAAAAGGCAATCTGAGTCATGAGTTTGGCAACAGGCTGAGGTGTATAGAACTCACCAGCCTTCTTGCCCGAGTCAGTCGCAAACTGACCGATCAGATACTCATAGGCATCCCCCAGCATATCACCAGCATGACCAGCCACATCTAGCACAGCCAGCTCTTTCATGACCGCCGCCACCGTTTGGTTTTGCTTTTGCGGAGTCGCCCCTAGCTTTTTGGAATAGAGGTCAATATCTTCAAAGAGGTTTTCATAAAGTTCGTCACTCTGCTCGATATCACGAAAACCCTGAGCCAAGTCTTCCAACTGGAAAGTCCCCTCATTAACACGTGCTACAAGAGCCGTAAAGGTCAACTCAGGCTTGATACTATAGTTGAGTTCGTCCTTCATGACTGCAAGAAGATCCTCGTGGGTGTCCGCATCCTCATAGTAGTTACGATAGACCTCAAGGGCAGCCTCTAGACTCTCACTCCCCTCCTCCATAGTCTCCGACACGAAAAAGAGCATCTTATCTGACAGGTACTTATAAAAGACCATCCCCAAGAGATAGGACTTATAGTCGTTGGAATCCATCTTAGAGCGGAGAACATCCGCTGAGTTCCACAGGGCTTGGTAGAGCGACTGGGACGTTTGTGTTGTTTCCATAATGTTTCTTTCTATCCTTAATCGTTTCAACAATACATAAAAATAGTTTAATTAGTTTTATCCAATACAATTGCTTTAAACTCTAAATAATCATATTTTGTAAATATATAATTCAATTGTGGTATATACTTATTCACTTTTACTATAGCGTTTAGCTCCATTTCTGTTAACGTATCTAATCTATAAGTTGCAAATTCTCTTGTGTCTTCTATTATATTGTAACAGATATCGTAATAATATCTTGAATAACTTTCGAAAAATGGTTGAAAAGACGTATTTACACAACGATTATACAAGGCTATCATCTCATTCAATGGTTCATCACAATATTTCAGAAAAGGTCGTATCATTCCACCTTTTTTAATCCCCATACCCTTATAGCGTGTTTCTAATTTTTTAATGAATGGCAAATACTTCAAATAGTAATAATCTATTTCAAACTTTTGATTCTTAAGTTCTTCTTTTAAAATAGTTTTAAATTCTTTTTCAAGAGATTTTTTAAAATTTACTCTATCCCAAAATACAAATGCCAGAATTCCTAATATTACAGTCGCAACAAAACCTAGAGCAGCATAATAAGTATTAGTTAGTGAATTTACTGTGTTTAATAATTCTTCATTACCCAAAATTAATCTCCTATATAAACATATCCTGCAAAAGTTTCTTTTTCAAAGTCTCAAGCTGAGAAATTTTTTCTTGGTAAGAGTTGATGAGGTTATCGAGGTTAGAGAAATAGAGGCCGATAGCGCGTTGTTCTTCAATGGAAGGAGCTTGTATTTTCAAAGATGAAACTTGTTCTAAGGACAAATTTGGCTGTGCACCTACTGTTGGATTTTTTCGTATATAATCTTTCACAACTTCTCCAGATAATACTACTAATAAAAAATAAGCATCTAATTTATATCCTCTAATAATTGCAAGAGCTTGATTTGTATTAGCCGGAAGAACATTATTTCTCACGATTGCAGTTCTACCAAGAGTACCCGCAATCGAAAATAATATATCTCCTTCAAACAAAATAGATCTCTTCAAACTTCCCAAATGTTCTTCCTCTGAAATCTTAACAACAGAATAGATTTCGTTATCTTTCAAGTTTTCAACTTTGATAAAATTTACCTTTCCTTGTTCTGATTGAGATTTTGCCGTTGTTCCCTTTGTAATTAAATCACAAACTTCGCCTAACTTGATTAGTTCCCATTCACCTTCAAATCCATCTAAACGAATCTCTGGAACTGTCTGTCCAGCTTTTGGAAACATCTTGGAGAGCATGGTCGCCTTGAGAGATTGGTAGTTGGTGAGATTATCCTTGTAGCTTGCAAGAAGATCGTCGAGGGTACGGAAAAGAGTACCGATGGCGGATTGTTCTTCAAAATGCTCCGGAATTGTGATAGAAATTCTTGATAAATCTTTCGAATTGATTGCTGGATAACTAGTACCTGTACACCTTTCTATTACCTTATTTACAAAACCTTCTTCTTGTAATCTAGCAAGAAGAAAAGCACTATCAACTTTTGGACGTAATTGAGCATATCCAGTAGAAAAAACATAATTATCTTCATTTAAATCAAATAAATAGTTATTCTTTTGGTATGGTCGAACAGTTTGAAAAAAAACATCTCCTTTTTGTGCAACACGTTGAGCACGTGATGGTGCACTTTCTCTAATTTCCTCTCTAAAGGAGATTAACTTCGTCCCAACAACTGATTCTAAATCTACATACTTAAACTTCCTAGGTAGAAATGATTTAGGATTGACATCTACAAAATTACCTAGTTTAACTGATTTCCAATTTTCATAGAACCCATTATATCTATACCTACCTTTTTTCAATATCACTACACTCCCTCTAACTAAACTAAAAGCACCACAAATTAATGTTGGTGCATATCTTTTATTAATCCAAATCCCTATATTATACTATAAGAAGAAAGTACATTATTTTTTATTTTCATTTTTAATCATATATTTTTTAAAATCCAGTATGCTTAATTCATTCCGAAGAAACTTAGATTCAGAATATGTATCCTCAATTGTACTATTAGACTTTCTATTAACCATAGATATCCTAGAACTTTTTTCAGATATATCATTTATTTTTATATTAAAAGAACTAATTCCTACCATCACGAATATCTCTCTTCCTCAATTGATAATCTATATTTTTTTGCAAGTCAAAATATTCTTTTCGATTTATCCATATAGGTCCATCACCCCTGGTTATAACTAAAACATCAACTGGACCACCTACCGTTTCTAAAGAGTCCGTAATATGACGTTTAAAGGATGTTAAATTAACTAGTGTTTCTGCCATATTTGCCAACTCTGAAACCGACAGCATACTAACAATATTTAATATTGGATCTATAAAATTTTCTTTTTGAAAATTTGCTACACTTTCTATGATATCATCCTTTTGATTATCCGTCAATTCAGATGCTGAAATCTTATCAATAATTTCACTTTCAATGGATGGATCCATACCTTTTAAAATCGTTAAAACCATGTCAGACTGAGCAAAAGGTGTTATTGAAGCACTGCAACCATTTACAGTAATATTTACTTTTTCTTGTGATGTGTACTTCAGTTTTCCATTAAAAGAATAATCAACTTCATAAGAATACAACGATGGAAATAGATCGTTACTTCCATATCCAGCAAATACTATTCCAGAAGAATTATCAAATGAATTTTTATAAATCACCAATTCGTATAATAATGTAACTAAATCATTGAAAATTTCACTTATGTCAAGTTTGAAAAAATTTTTTAAATCCTTATCTATAAAATCAAAAAACTCTGATATAAAATCTTCTACTGTTATCTCAAAATCTATTCCTTTTCTATCAATATTATTTTTTCTAACAAGTAAAATTACATTTTTTAATATTTCTATTATTTTTTCATCTTCAATTTCATGATTATTACTCTTAGCTTGCTCCTCATTAATAAAATCAGATGCTACATTTGTAATATAATTTAACGTTCTATAAAAAGTACTTATAATTATATTTTTAGAAATATGACAATCATTAAATTGCTCTTTTTTTAAAAATGCAAAAAAACTTGTAGCACATTCTTCTAAATCCCTAAAGTCAATTATTTGTGTTTCACTCCTAAACTCTTTAAAAATAATTTCCCAGGGAATTTCCATATACTCTGCATTCCCGTAAATCATAAATGCAATATTTTTATTCCCCCCACAAGAAAATAATTTATTTGCTGCATTGTATGCTTTAGCATTACCTAAATTATTTGAAATAGTCACAGCACTATCTGCAGCCAAAACAATTCCACTCTTATTTAAAATAGCGATTTCAGCAGTCATTTTACTCTCCTTTAAATTTTAATTACACTTAATTACCTTCCAACCCTAAGCGGCTCAATCACTTCTTCGATCAGCTGGGTATAGGCTTCCTTGATTTGTTTTTTATAGAGGAGAGGATTAAGGGCATCCGCCACCTCTAGCTTATAGTCCTGATAGCGCTGGCTCTTAGTCAGCTGGCTTTCTCCTAGTTGTTTTTTAGCTCCCTTACGGTAATGTTCGACATAGTAACGGAGTTCATCCTCTCCGACATACCAGCGCTTACTAAAGACTTGGATATGTTGCTGGATGACAGCCTCTATCATCTGATCCAAGATATTTGCGATAGACTGACCACGATAGCTTTCTGGATGTTCTTGTACCTCTCTCCACAGTTCAGTGATGATCTGGGCAAGATTTGGATTGGTCTTCTCAAGACTCTGAATATAGTTATCCACGGCTCCCCTATCTTGAGCGCTTAGGTTCTTTTCTTGACTTTGACCTTGTTCAATCAGGCTTTGGATCAATGTCAAGATATAGGCATAGTTGATCTCATCCACTTGGATAGACTCCAGTTCATAGTGGATATCAAGTGGTTCACCGTCGTCATCATCCTCTACTCGGCTTTTTAATTCAGCAAGGACATTTCGATAAAGACCCAGATACCTTTCCAACTTTTCTCCATCAAGTCCTGTCTGACTGTAAAGCTCTTCCTCATCATACTCTTTATACACTCGGATAGAGGCTAGGTATTTATCAAAGGATTGATAGGTTTTAGCTAGTTTCCTCAACTCAGGCGTAGAGACTTGCTCGAGATCTAGACCGTTCACATAGTCATCAGTAGCAAGGTTTTTAAAATCACTGCAACTCCGCAAAAAGTTTCTCTTCTCCTCTTCCCAGCTTGGAGCTAGAACCTCGTTTTCTCCACCATTCGAGTAGAGTTTGAGGGCATTATCCACTGCTTCCTTAAAGGCTAGAGGCTTTTGGAAGGTGATGATATGACCGTAGGTCTTACTGCTATCAAAAATACGGTTGGTTCGGCTAAAAGCCTGAATCAAGTCCTGCGGTTGCATGGGTTTGCGGTCGATAAAGAGAGTCGACAAACAAGGAGCATCAAATCCCGTTAAGAGACGATTGACCACGATAACCAAGTCCAACTGCTCATTGCGATAGAGGTATTTGTCCTGTTTTCGAGCTAGACGGTTATTAACATCCGTATTAAAGCCACGAAGATCCGCCATGGTAAAGTGGGTATCAAACTCTTGGTTATAGTCTTCTAAAACCTGCTTCATGTGCTCTTGGTTAGCTCTTGAGTCTTCTTCATTTTCAGTAACCGAGTAGGTGATGGTCACCTTTGGAAAGTCTGGAAGGACCTGCTTGACCCTCTCAGATACCTTGACTCTCATCTTCCCAGCTTTAACTCGTTTGAGGAGGTCATAATAAGCTTGGGCTTGAGGGATTGACTTGACGGTCAGGATAGCATTATAGGTCTTACCCACTCCTTTTTGGAATCCTAGCTGTTGACGGGATTTATTGATAATGGCATCCAAGACTTCCAGCATATGTTCCTCATCCTCATACACGGTATCTGGTATGTCATTTTCAGATTTATCCGTGATGAGGGTATTGCGATAATCTACCTTAAAGCCTAAAACTGCTCCATCATGGATGGCTTCCTTGACTGTATACTCATGGAGACGGTCTCCGTACTGTTGCTGGGTGGTTTGGGCTAGGTCGCCGACTTGCTGGCGTTTATTTTCCTTAAAGATAGGTGTACCTGTAAAACCATACCATAGAGACTGTGGGAAAAAGGCCTTAATATCTTTTTGTGTTTGAGGTGTTACGGCACGGTGGCATTCATCCACGACAAAGGCCACTCGGAGACCCTTGATTTTGTCAGCATCACGCTGGTAAAGACCTTGCTCAAACTTACGCATCATGGTGGTGATTTTCTGGATAGTGGTCACCACGACACGCTTATCATTACTACCTAGTCGCTTGACCAAATCATGTGTATTGTCCGTCTCATCGATATCGATGACATCATTGGTCGCATAAGAGAGGAAGGATGATGTGGTCTGTTGGTCCAAGTCCCTGCGATCAACGGCAAAAATCGTCTTTTGGATAGAAGGGATTTGAAGGAGATTTCTAGCCACCTTATAGGAGGTCAAGGTCTTCCCTGAACCTGTCGTATGCCAAACATAGCCTGATGCTTGCTGGCGAGAGGCTTCTTGCACTGCTTCGATTGCATGGATCTGGTAAGGACGCAGGAGGATGAGAGCCTTCTTGCTATCATCAAGGACAGAATACTGCATAACCATCTGGTGGGCACGAGGGATAGAAAGAACCTCGTGAGCAAAACTCGTCAAGCTCGTTATGGGTTGGTTGTCCTTATCCACCCACTTGGTTAGAAATTGCTTGTTGAGTTTATTTTCCCTAGCTGCAGCGATATAGCGTGTGTCTACCTTATTGGTCACAACAAACATCTGTAAGCTAGAGTAGATGCCACGGAACTTGCCTTCCCTATCATACTTCTTAATTTGATGAAAGGCATCTAAAAAAGCAACTCGGGGACTTTTAAGCTCAATCTGAATCATTGGAAGGCCATTAATCAGGAGGGTCACGTCTAGCCTGCGATCTTGATCCTGAGGATTTACTTTGTCTCTCTCGACTTGGTTGACAACCTCATAACTAGACTTACCAGCTGCGATATTGTCTCGCCAAATGACAGATAAACGGATAGTCCCCAAACTAGCATCTTCTCTCTGAACCTCAACCTTGGCAATGCCATTTTCGCCGACCAACCACTTGGCTGCATCATAGTAGCTAACAAAGTTCAGTTGGTTCTGAATCTGGCGTTTTTCCTGTTCTGTCAGGGGATGATCTGCCAATAGAGCCACATTGTTCTGGGCTAGCTTTTCAAAGAAGTTTTCCCATAATTGCTCTTCAGTTTTAAGGTCATCTCTGTAAGTCCATTGACTTTCCCCAGTCACCAGTTGGTTGATCAGGTGTTTTTCTATCTCCAGTTCTGGTTTTACCTGTATCATACTCTCTCCTTTGCTACTTGTCTGCTCCCTTTATTATAGCATGTTTAGCCTCAAATTCCATCACTCTTCCCATTGTAAAAGCAATCATTCCCCCTTTCTCCTCCAAAATATGGTATAGTAGAGTTATACTATCTATGAGGAGTTTACATGTCACAGGATAAACAAATGAAAGCAGTTTCTCCCCTTTTACAGCAAGTTATCAATATCTCATCGATTGTCGGTGGAGTTGGGAGTTTGATTTTCTGTATTTGGGCTTATCAGGCTGGGATTTTACAGTCTAAGGAAACCCTCTCTGCCTTTATCCAGCAGGCAGGTATCTGGGGGCCACCTCTCTTTATCTTTTTACAGATTTTACAAACGGTCGTCCCTATCATTCCTGGGGCCTTGACCTCGGTGGCTGGCGTCTTTATCTACGGCCATATCATCGGAACTATCTATAACTATATCGGTATCGTGATTGGCTGTGCCATTATCTTTTATCTAGTGCGCCTCTACGGAGCTGCTTTTGTCCAGTCCGTCGTCAGCAAGCGTACCTATGACAAGTATATCGGTTGGTTGGATAAGGGCAATCGTTTTGACCGTTTCTTTATCTTTATGATGATTTGGCCCATTAGTCCAGCTGACTTTCTCTGTATGCTGGCTGCCCTGACCAAGATGAGTTTCAAGCGCTATATGACCATCATCATTCTGACCAAGCCCTTTACTCTCGTGGTTTATACCTACGGTCTGACCTATATTATTGACTTTTTCTGGCAAATGCTTTGACACGTAAAAAATCCGTTTGGTTTCCCAAGCGGATTTTGTGCTTTATTTTGAAACTTCTTTTGCAAGGACAAAGTTTCCAAGAGTAGCAGAACCATTTCCTGCTACTGCTGGCGTCACGATGTAGTCACGCACATCAGGTACTGGTAGGTAACCATTGAGAAGAGCTGTAAATTTCTCACGGACACGGTCCAGCATATGTTGTTGAGCCATGACCCCTCCACCAAAGACAATCACGTCTGGTCGGAAAGTCACTGTCGCATCAACCGCAGCTTGAGCGATATAGTAGGCTTGAACATCCCAAACAGGGTTGTTGAGTTCAATATTTTCCCCACGAACACCTGTACGAGCTTCCAAACTTGGACCAGCTGCATAGCCTTCCAAACATCCCTTATGGAAAGGACAAACACCCTTAAACTCTTTTTCAATATCCATTGGGTGTCTAGCCACATAGTAATGGCCCATCTCAGGGTGACCCACACCGCCGATAAACTCACCACGTTGGATGACACCTGCACCGATACCTGTACCGATTGTGTAGTAAACCAAGTTTTCGATACGACCACCAGCATTGTTACGGGCAACCACTTCACCATAAGCAGAGCTGTTTACGTCTGTTGTGAAGTACATTGGCACGTCGAGGGCGCGACGAAGGGCACCAAGCAAGTCCACATTTGCCCAGTTTGGTTTTGGAGTCGTTGTGATAAAGCCATAAGTTTTTGAGTTTTTATCAATATCAATCGGACCAAATGAACCAACTGCAAGACCAGCAAGATTATCGAATTTCGAGAAGAACTCAATGGTTTTATCGATTGTTTCGATTGGAGTTGTTGTTGGAAATTGTGTTTTTTCTACAACGTTAAAGTTTTCATCACCGACAGCACAGACAAACTTTGTACCGCCCGCTTCCAAGCTTCCATATAATTTTGTCATGATAAACCTCTTGTTTTTATTTTCTTTATTATAGCATATTTCGAAAGTCTAAATTTCTCTATTTTTTAGATTTTCCTCTGTAAATCTTACCATTCAAGCAAAAACGAACAAACATGTCATTTGTTCGTTTTCACATTAGAGAGGATTGATTAAATTTTCACTTCGATCACAGCATCTCCCTTCGCAACTGAACCTGTTGCGACTGGAGCTACTGAAGCGTAGTCAGCTGTATTTGTAACGATAACCATTGTTGTATCATCAAGACCAGCTGCAGCGATTTTGTTTGAGTCAAATGTTCCAAGAACATCGCCCGCTTTAACCTTGTCACCTTGAGCAACTTTTGCTTCAAAACCGTCACCGTTCATAGACACAGTGTCAATACCAACGTGAATCAAAACTTCAGCACCATCAGTTGTTTTCAAACCAAAAGCGTGTCCTGTTGGAAAGGCAATTGAAACTTCAGCATCAGCTGGTGCATAAACCACACCTTGACTTGGTTTCACAGCGATACCTTGTCCCATAGCTCCGCTTGAGAAGACTGGGTCATTGACATCAGCAAGAGCTACAACATCACCGACGATAGGAGTTACAAGTGTTTCATTTTGAAGAGTATCAGTCTCTTCCACTACTGGTGCTTCTACTGTAGGTTCAGTAACTGTTTCTGCGGTTGCTGTAGCAGCTTCATCAGCAAAGACACTAGCTGCTTTTGTTTTCCCGTAGAAATAAGTGAAAGCAAAGGCGGCAACAAAGGACATAATTTCCGCAACTATATACATAGGGATTGAACCAGCCTTAATAGAAAGGAATCCAATAAATCCAGCCGCTCCCAATGAAACTGCAATAACGTGAGTTAAACCTGCTACGAAGGCACCAATTGCTGAACCAGCAAGGGCGCAGAAGAATGGGAATTTGTATTTCAAGTTTACCCCAAAGAGAGCAGGTTCTGTAATACCAAGGAAGGCAGAAACAGCAGCTGAACTTGACAATCCTTTTGTTTTAGCATTTTTTGTCAAGAAGTAGATTGCAAGAGTAGCCGCACCTTGTGCTACGTTTGCCATTGAAGCAACAACAAAGATGTAGTCTCCAAATCCAGTACCGTTATTATTGTAAGCAGACAACAATTGTGTTTCGATTGCTGGGAATGATTGGTGAAGACCTGTCATAACGATTAGTGAGTAAGTTCCACCAAATAGCCCCATACCAAAGGCACCTGTTGTGTTGTACAACCATACAATCGCATTTGTAATCGCATCAGACACAACCAACATAACAGGACCGATAACTGTAAAGGTAAGGAATCCTGTAAGCATCACTGATAAAAGCGGTGTGAAAGTGAAGTCAACTGCAGATGGCAATTTCTTGTGGAAGAATTTTTCCAAATTTGCTAACAACCAGACTGCAACAAGGACTGGAATAACTTGATAAGCATAGTTTGTTTGTGTAACATGGAAACCTAAGATGTCCCAGAAGGCTTCTTTCCCACCCAAATCTGGAGTGGTCATAATCATACCAATTGCAGCACCAAGGAATTGGTTTGCTCCAAAGCGCTTGGCTGCTGAAATACCAACCAAAACAGGGAGGAACATAAATGGAGCAGCAGACATCAATTGAATCATAGCTGAGAAGCCTTTGATAGCAGGATACATATCTTCAATTGATTGAGGTCCAAACAAGTCTGGTGATGTCAAGAAGTTGCGTAAAGCCATCAAGAGACCACCTGCAACTAAGGCAGGGATAATAGGAACAAAGATATCTGACAAAAGTTTAATCAAGTCCATCAATGGATTGAACTTTTTGTCTTTATTAGCAATCTCTTTCAAATCATCTGTCGAAACTTCTTTCAAACCAGTTTTCTTGATGATTTCCGCATACACGAAGTTAACATCACCAGGACCAATGATAATTTGATATTGTCCGTTAGTGCTAAAAGTTCCCTTGACATCCGCATTATTATCTAGAGCTGCTTGATTCACTTTTGATTCGTCTTTCAATACCAAACGAAGACGAGTTGCACAGTGGGCTGCAGCTACAAGATTATCCTTACCGACAGCCTCAATGACCTCGGCAGCAACTTTACTATAATCCATAGCAAAAATCTCCTTATATAAAATTTTGTTCTTGTTTGAAAGCGATTTTATCCGCCCTTACGACTATTATTTTATCATGTTTTAGAAATATGTCAAGCGTTTTGCAGAAAAAAATATTCTATCCACTTAGTAAGCTTGCTTTAGATTGATTGATTTTGACTGTTTTAGCAGGCATTCCTTAAAAAATAAGTTTAAAATCTTATTTAAAAGGATTTTGTTTCATTTTCTTTCATATTTTCTTGAAAAGTTGATTAATTTCCTGCTTTAAATTTATGATAAACGTTTAACAGTTTTTTCTCTTTTTTAACATAAAAGGCTTGCATTTTTTATCGAAAACGGTTACTATTAAAAGTGATAAGATTTTTGGAGGAATGAATGAATGGAATGGACTACTGAGCGTCGTTACAGACTTTATCAAGATTGGACGCAAGAAGAAATTCAAAATATAAAAGAAAATATGGCACAATCTCCATGGCATACTCATTACCATGTTGAGCCAAAAACAGGACTTCTCAACGACCCAAATGGCTTTTCTTACTTTGATGGCAAGTGGATCCTCTTTTACCAGAATTTTCCTTTTGGTGCAGCCCACGGTTTGAAATCTTGGGCACAGCTAGAAAGTGATGATTTGATTCACTTTAGAGAAACTGGAATCAAAGTTTTACCAGATACTCCATTAGATAGCCATGGTGCCTACTCTGGTTCTGCCATGCAGTTTGGCGATAACTTGTTCCTATTTTATACAGGAAATGTTCGTGATGAAAACTGGATCCGTCACCCATACCAGATTGGGGCTTTGATGGACAAGGATGGCAAGATTACAAAGATTGACAAGATTTTGATTGACCAACCAGCAGACTCTACTGACCACTTCCGCGACCCGCAAATTTTTAACTTTAAGGGGCAATATTATGCTATCGTTGGTGGACAGGACTTGAAGAAAAAAGGCTTCGTCCGTCTCTACAAGGCTGTTGACAACGACTACACAAACTGGCAAGCTGTTGGCGATCTTGACTTTGCTAACGACCGTACTGCCTACATGATGGAATGCCCAAATCTGGTCTTTGTAGAGGAACAACCTGTCCTTCTCTACTGCCCACAAGGATTGGATAAGAAGGTTCTAGACTACGATAATATCTTTCCAAATATGTATAAGATTGGGGCTTCCTTTGACCCTGAAAATGCCAAAATGGTAGATGTGTCTCAACTTCAAAACATGGACTATGGTTTCGAAGCCTATGCAACTCAAGCCTTCAACGCTCCTGATGGACGCGCTCTAGCTGTTAGCTGGCTTGGCTTGCCTGATGTTTCATATCCATCTGACCGTTTTGACCACCAAGGAACCTTCTCTTTGGTCAAGGAACTCACTATCAAAGACGGCAAACTCTACCAATACCCAGTCGCAGCTATCAAGGACCTTCGTGCTTCTGAAGAACCTTTCTCAAATCGTGCCCAAACCAAGAACACTTATGAACTTGAACTCAACTTGGAAGCTAATAGCCAGAGCGAGATTGTCTTACTTGCTGATCAAGAAGGCAAGGGACTTTCCATCAACTTTGACCTTGTAAATGGTCAAGTGACAGTGGATCGTAGCCAGGCTGGTGAACAGTATGCCCAAGAATTTGGAACTACTCGTTCTTGCCCTATCGATAATCAGCCTACTACTGCTACGATCTTCATCGATAACTCTGTCTTTGAAATTTTCATCAATAAAGGAGAAAAAGTATTTTCTGGTCGTGTCTTCCCACATGCGGACCAAAATGGTATCCTGATTAAATCTGGAAACCCAACTGGAACTTACTATGAATTAGATTATGGTCGCAAAACTAACTGATGTCGCCAAACTTGCAGGCGTCAGCCCTACTACCGTTTCTCGGGTTATCAATAAAAAAGGCTATCTATCTGAAAAAACCATTCAAAAGGTTAATGAAGCCATGCGGGAATTGGGCTATAAGCCCAACAACCTAGCTCGTAGTTTGCAAGGAAAATCGGCTAAGTTAATCGGCTTGATTTTCCCCAATATTTCCAACGTTTTCTATGCAGAATTGATTGATAAGCTGGAACACCAACTCTTCAAAAATGGTTATAAGACCATCATCTGCAACAGTGAGCACGATTCTGAGAAGGAACGCGAATACATCGAAATGTTGGAAGCCAATCAGGTGGATGGCATCATTTCGGGTAGTCACAACCTGGGAATCGAAGACTACAATCGAGTGACAGCACCGATTATTTCCTTCGACCGAAACCTATCGCCAGACATTCCTGTCGTTTCCTCTGACAACTACGCTGGTGGTGTTCTTGCTGCCCAGACCTTAGTCAAGACAGGTGCCCAGTCTATCATCATGATTACAGGGAATGACAATTCCAATTCGCCAACTGGGCTACGTCACGCTGGCTTTGCATCTGTTCTCCCCAAAGCTCCTATTATCAATGTTTCCAGTGACTTTTCTCCCGTCAGAAAAGAAATGGAAATCAAGAATATCTTGACCCGACAAAAGCCTGATGCCATCTTTGCTTCGGATGATTTGACTGCCATTCTAGTCATTAAAATTGCCCAAGAACTAGGCATTTCTGTCCCTGAAGAGCTCAAGGTCATCGGCTACGATGGGACCTATTTTATCGAGAACTACTACCCTCATTTGACAACAATTAAGCAACCTTTGCAAGAGATTGCCTGCCTCACTGTTGACCTCCTCTTACAGAAGATCGAAGGCAAGGAAGTCGCCACAACAGGCTATTTTTTACCTGTTACATTATTACCTGGAAAAAGTATTTAATACTCTTCGAAAATCAAATTCAAACCACGTCAGCTTCACCTTGCCGTAGGTATAGGTAACTGACTTCGTTAGTTTTATCTGCAACCTCAAAACGGTGTTTTGAGCAACCTGCGGCTAGCTTCCTAGTTTGCTTTTTGATTTTCATTGAGTATAAGTACAAGAAAACTCAGACCGATTCGTCTGAGTTTTTTTATGATCTTAAATTTTCGAGATAGCGCTGGGCTATCTCTAGGTTAAAGGTTTTATCTGCGATGAGGCGCTCAACTAGGGGAGCAACTTCAGATTCACTAGCCCCAGCAAGAAGAGCTAAAGATTTGGCCTGCAATTTCATATGTCCCTGCTGAATTCCTGTACTGACCAAGGCTTTCAGGGCCGCAAAGTTTTGGGCGAGACCGATAGACACGATAATCTGGGCTAATTCTTTGGCAGAAGGATTTCCCAGTAGCTCATGACTGAGGGCCACACGAGGATTGAGGCCGATAGAGCCACCCTTAGTCGCTACAGGCATAGGTAGTGTCATCTCACCAGCCAATTCTTCTCTTTCAAGATCCAGCCTCCATTGACTGAGACCTTGATAGTGCCCGTCTCGACTGGCAAAGGCATGGGCACCAGCCTCAATGGCACGCCAGTCATTTCCAGTGGCAATCAAAATGGCATCAATGCCGTTAAAAATCCCTTTATTATGAGTAGCGGCTCGGTAAGGATCAGCCTGCGCAAACTGGCTAGCCAAAGCTATTTTCTCCGCAATTTCTCGTCCTTGATCCTTTTGACGACTCAAGTAGCGAAAGGCGATACGACAACTTGAAGTAACAAGAGAATCGGTCGCGTAATTAGACAGGATTCCCATAAGACTCTGTCCCTGACTGAGTTCTTCCAAGACTGGTTTCAGGGCCTCCAGCATGGTGTTGAGCATATTAGCTCCCATGGCTTCTTGGGTATCGACATGAAGATAAACAACGAGAAAGTCTGTTTCGCCTTTAATCTTTTCTACATGTAGATCACGCGCCCCACCTCCACGTTTGACGATAGAAGGATAAGCTTGATTGGCAAGTTCCAAGAGCTCTGCCTTCTTGCTGGCAATCTTCTCTT
Source organism: Streptococcus mitis (assembly GCF_009496205.1). Taxonomy (GTDB): domain Bacteria; phylum Bacillota; class Bacilli; order Lactobacillales; family Streptococcaceae; genus Streptococcus; species Streptococcus mitis_BN. Next base: position 33,906 of record NZ_WIJO01000002.1, on the reverse strand, counting down.
GCGCTTGTTCAGGATTAGCAACTTGATAAAGGGCTACCTGCCCAATCATCTGGCGCTCATGGACTTGAGCAGTAAAACCGCCTGCTCGCTTGATGATTTTGCTGGCATAGCTGGCCGCAGCAACCACGGACGGTTCTTCTGTCACATAGGGAACTGTGTATTCCTGCCCATTGACAAGAACCTCTGGAACCAGAGAATAAGGGAGAGAAAAAGTTCCCACTACATTCTCACTCAGCTGGTCTGCAACAGTCACACCAATCTGTTCATCCTGCTCCAGACTGACTTGTCTCTCAGGACTAAGGAGCGCCTGAGCTTTTAACAGCTCTAGGCGCTCTTGGTATGATTTTTTAGAAAATCCATTCCAACTTATCTTCATTATTTTTCAACCTTGCTATAACGGCGTTGGTGGTCGACAATTTCAACCAAGGCAAAATCTTGATTTTCATAGCCAGAAAACTGGGCAGAGTTTGTTTCATCCAAGTCTACTTCCTCAAAGAAGACCTTTTCATAGTCTGCGACAGACAGGGCAGTTCGTTGGTTGAGCTTGTTCAAGCGGTCTTTATTGAGGTAAGCTTCATAACCTTCAACCAATTCACCACTGAAGAACTCAGCCACGGCACCACTTCCGTAACTATAAAGGGCGATTTTATCCCCAGACTTCAAGCTATCTGTATTTTCCAAGAGAGACAAAAGTCCAAGGAAAAGTGAACCTGTATAGATATTCCCCACCTTTTGACTGTAGAGAATAGACTGGTCAAAATGCTTTTGCAAGAGGTCTTTTTTCTCTTGAGACAGGCTCTTATCCATGATTTTTTTCAAGCCTTTTAAGGCTAATTTAGGGTAAGGCAAATGGAAACAAACAGCTGCAAAATCATCCAAAGTAAGCTGGTAGCGTTTTTGATATTCGAGCCAAGTCGTTTTCAAACTATCTAGATATTGTTGGGTAGAATAAACACCATTTACATAAGGAGTTGTCGAGTAATTTGGACGCCAGAAATCCATGATGTCACGGGTCTGAGCTACATTGTCATTATTAAAGGCCATAATGCGTGGATTTTGTGTAATCAACATAGCTACACTTCCAGCACCCTGAGTTGGTTCTCCTGGAGTTTCAATACCATATTTGGCAATATCGCTTGCGATGACCAAGACCTTGGACTCTGGAGAATTTTCCACATGCAATTTGGCATAATGAAGGGCCGCTGTCGCTCCATAGCAAGCTTCTTTAATCTCGAAACTACGAGCAAAAGGCTGGATGCCCAGCAAACCATGCACAAAGACGGCCGCAGCTTTACTCTGGTCAATTCCTGACTCGGTAGCAACAATGACCATGTCAATTTCTTCTCTTTCTTGCTCAGTTAAAATAGAATCACTTGCACTGGCCGCCAAGGTCACGATATCCTCAGTTAGGGGCGCAATACTCAATTCCTTGAGTAAGAGTCCTTTGCTTAATTTTTCAGGGTCAATTCCCCTCGCTTCTGCTAAGTCTTGTAATTTCAAGACATATTGACTGGTCGCAAAACCAATCTTATCAATACCGATTGTCATATTTACCTCTGTTTTATCATTCATGTAAAAAATCGTTCTATACTATTTTATCACAAATAGCAGTAAAAGAGAGAAAAAAGACTTGATTCACCAAATCAAGTCCCTTATTATTCTAACCATTATGCTGTTTTCTTAAGTAAGAATAAAGTCTAAGAATCACGGTTCCACTAGCCATTCCAATGGAAATCACCAAAGCCAGCATAACAACCAAGGTTGCACTAGCAATGGCATGACTGTAATCTCCCGTCACAAAAAAGGCAGTTGTCCGATAAGAAAGGTATCCCGGAACCAGTGGTGCCAAGATGGCCAAGATAAAGACCACAGCAGGAGTCTTATAAAGAATACTTAAAATCTGGCTGACACAAGAACCAATAATAGCCGCAATAAAGGTAGCCACAATAACATTGGTCGGTTCCTTGAGCAAGAGATAGATTAGCCAGACAGCCATGCCCAAAATCCCTCCTGGTAAGAGCATAGAACGTTGAACATTGAGTACAATTAAAAAAGTGATAATAGCAAGAAGACTTGCTACTGCTTGTAATAAAAAGGTTGTTAGTGTCATATTAATTCATCAATACCAAGGCGACAGAAGTTCCCGCCCCTAAAGCAAGGGTAATGAGCAGGGATTCAAACATCTTGCTCATACCAGAGTTTATGTGGTTAGTCATAATATCACGGACCGCATTGGTCAAGGCAATTCCTGGTACAAAAGGCATGACCGCACCAGCTATAATCAAATCTGCCGTTGAGGGAAAGCCTGTGTAGCGCGCCCAAAACTGAGCTATCATCCCAAAGACAAAAGCTCCAGCAAAGGCTGTTACAAAGGGAATTCGGATAAACTTTTCCACATAGAGGGAAAAGGCAAAACCAAATAAGGTAGCCACTCCTGCCCCGAGTGCGTCGTAGATATTTCCACTAAACATAATTGAAAAGAAAGGAGCACTAAAGGTCGCAGCCAGAGTCACCTGCAACTTGGTATAAGGAAGAGGTTGGGCTTGCAAAGCCGTCAATTGCTTGAAGGCCGTCTCTAAATCCAGCTTTCCCCCTACCAACTGACGAGAAATCTGGTTGACATCGCAGACTTTTTCAATATTATAAGAAGAGGAAGTCACACGTTTCATTCGCGAAATATTGGTATTTTCAATGGAGAAAAAGATTGCGGCAGGCATAGCCAGAACATTGCAATCCAAAATTCCCTGCGAATGCGCAATACGAATCATGGTATCTTCTACACGATGAATCTCTGAGCCACTTTTGAGAAGAATGGTTCCAGCTAACATAATCACATCGATGACGGCATTTAATTCTCTTGATTCTTCCATGCGTTCCTCCTTTTATCAACTCCTTCTATTCTATCACAAATCCGGACTCAAAAAAAATCTTTGCCATGAAATCATGACAAAGATTCGTTTAATCACGAGAATTTTCGTGGTTCCCTTCACTACTTGATTGAGTAGTAGCAGGTGCATTCTCTCGTTGATTTCCTTGTTGGTTCCCCTGACTTGGTGTTGTAGTAGAACCTTGGTTTCCACGTTGGGCTGGTGCTGATGATGACGTTGACGGCGGTGTTTTTGGTTTGTAGATTGAAATCTTGACACGCGTCTTAGTCAAATCAACCTTTTCACCTGCTTTTGGACTCTGTTCAACGACTGTACCTTCAGCAGTTCCAGCGGGAGCTGTCGACACTTCTACAACTTCAATATTGGCTTCTTTAATACCGACAATTTGAACGAGATTATTTTTAGTAAATTCGAGACTAGATCCTATATAACTTGGCATGACAACACTTGTTACTTTCTTAGCAATAGTTAAAGTAATTGTTGAGGCCTTACTCAAATCATAAGTTGTTCCAGCAGACGGGCTCTGTCTAAGAACTGTTCCTTCTTCACTCTCGCTTGATTCTTCTTCCTCTATCTTGATGAGATTTTCAGGTACCTTCTTCTGCTTGAGTTCTGCGATAACATCGGTCGATTTACGGCCGATATAATTGCTCAATTGGAAAGATTGCTTGCCTGATGAGACAACCAAATTGATTTTCGTTCCTTCTTTTCGACCAGTTCCAGCGTCAGGATCTGTACGGATAATCCGCCCTTCTTCCACCTTTTCACTAGCCTCTGATTTCTCCTCGCCAATCTCAAAATTGGCTTTCTTGAGGGTTTCCTTGGCTTCCGCCACTGTCTTACCTGTCACATCTGGAATGGCAATGGTTGCAGGAGTTCTCGATAGTATCCAAATAAGAGAAGCTGCCACCAATACAATGCTGGCCAACAAAATCATATAGCGAACTCTAAATTTCCGTTTCTTAACAGGCTTGGTTGCGTAATTGTCCTCTGAAGTCTGCTGACTCGGCTTCGCAGTCTGTGGCTTTGGACTTTGTGTTTGCACCTTAGGAATCGAAGTCAAGGTACTTTGTGGAACTTTAGGAAGAGTCTTGGTGTCAGCCTTAGTGGTATCATTAAACACCAATTTAGGCTCATTGCGACGATTATAAGACAAACTACTAGACAAGTCCACATACATCTCTGCAACTGACTGATAACGATCTGTCAATTTCTTGGCAGTTGCCTTGATGACAACATTCTCTAAAGCCTGAGGCACAGATGGATTCTCAGCTATAACCGATGGCAATGGTTTCTGGAAATGCTGGAGGGCGATGGTCACCGCACTATCCCCATCATAAGGGATATGTCCTGTCAACATCTCATAAAAGATAATCCCCATGGCATAGATATCACTCTGTACAGTCGCTTTAGAACCACGCGCCTGCTCTGGTGATAAATAATGCACAGAACCTAGCATTGAGTTGGTCTGGGTCAGACTTGTCTCAGCAAAGGCTACTGCAATCCCGAAGTCTGTAACCTTGGCAGTCCCATCTGGCGTCAAGAGGATATTTTGAGGTTTCAAGTCCCTATGGACAATTCCTCTGGTATGGGCCAAACGCATAGCCAAGAGGATTTGTCCCATGATACGGACGGCTTCTTCATTAGAAAGAGGGTGATGTTCCTTGATATAGCGTTTAAGGTCTAGTCCAGCAACATACTCCATTGCAAGATACTGTTGACCGTCTTCCTCACCAATATCTGTTATCCGAACGATATGAGGATGGTCTAGATCTGCCATAGCTCTCGCTTCACGCTGAAAACGAGCTACAGCTATCGGGTCCGTCTGGTAGTTGGTCCTCAAGACCTTCACTGCCACTTCTTCTCCGTCTAGAATTAAATCCTTGGCCAAATAGACATCTGCCATGCCTCCTCGGCCAATCTGTTTCACAATCCGATAGCGTCCGGCAAAAATCTTGCCGATTTGGATCATTCTGCGTCCTCCTCGTTCATAGAAACAAGGGCAACCGTAATGTTGTCTAAACCTCCTGCATTGTTAGCAAAACGCACGAGCGTCGCTGTTTTATCTGCCAAAGGAATATCACTGGTTACAATATCAGAAATCTCACTGCCTGAAATCATGTTGGTTAATCCATCGCTATTAAGTAGGAGATAATCTCCTGTCGCAAGGGTAATCATTCCAAAATCAGGCTGAATTTCGTCTTTTTGACCAATTGACTGGGTAATAATATTTTTCTGTGGGTGGCTAGCTGCTTCTTCAGGTGTCAATTGACCTGCCTTGAGCAATTCATTAACCAAGGAATGGTCGCTCGTTAACTGATGGTATTCTTCTCCACGAATCAAACCGATACGAGAATCCCCAATGTGGGCATAGATAGCCTGATTGCCAATAATAGCAACAGCCTCAAGGGTTGTTCCCATTCCTTTATAAGCTTCATCTTGTCCCAATTGGTTAATCTTTTGATTTTCAATCTCAAGGTTGTTAGCAAACCATTCACGTACTTCATTAACTGTATCGATTTGAGTATCCACCCAAGCTACACCTAGGTCTGTTACCGCCATCTCACTAGCGATATTCCCTGCGCGATGACCTCCCATACCATCAGCTAGGATAATCATGGTACGTCCAGCTCTATTGACATAGTGGTTTACATAGTCTTGGTTATTTGTTCGTTTCTGACCAACATCTGTTAATAATGAAATTTCCATGTGTTAGTTCCTTCCTAATCTGATATCTTGCGAAATTGGCTGATGAAGAATCCATCACTTCCATACAATTCAGGGGTGATGAGGATACAGCCATCTTTCATGATATCCTTACATTCATGTTCTAGTTTTACCTGCTCAAAGTCGGGATGACTTTCTAAAAATGCCTGAACGACTTGAAAGTTCTCCTCTGAGACAATAGTACAGGTACTATAAGTTATTATACCACCTTTGCGTAGTGTTTGACAAACACTACCTAATATTTCTAGCTGAATTTCCTGTAAGGACGCGAAATCTGCCGTTTCTTTGTTGTATTTGATATCTGGTTTGCGACGCAGAAGACCGATTCCTGAACAAGGAGCATCCACCAAAATCTTATCAAATGAATTCTGACCAAAAAACTCATGCACCTTTCTGGCATCCAATTTTTTCGTTTGAACTCGTTCTGCAACCCCTAGACGTTGGGCATTTTCTTGGATTAAGTCCAACTTGTGGTCATATAAATCCAGAGCAATTACCTGACCTGTCGTGAGATAAGAGGCTATATGAGCTGTTTTTCCACCTGGAGCTGCACAAGCATCTAGAACCTGCTCATCACCTTGTAAATCAAGCGTCGGAGCAACAAGCTGACTGGACTCGTCTTGGATGGTAATGGCTCCCTCTGAAAATAGGTCATATCCCGCAAAGTGGCCTTGCTCCTTCACAAGACCAGAGGGAGACAAGGATGAATCACTGGCCTCCAACAAGACTTGGATTTCTTCTTTTCGACTTAAATCAGTCACGCGGATGCTGGCCTTATTGCGCACCAAAAGACTTTCAAAAATAGCTTGCGCTCGCTCTTCGCCGTATTCTTCCTTAAGTTTAGACACAAGCCAAACTGGGAGAGAATAGGCAACGGAATCACGCTTGTTTTTTCGCTTGATGCTAGCAATATCTGGCCAGCCTTCACGCAAGATACGGCGAAGGACAGCGTTGACCAATTTTTCACTGCCTTTTTTACGGACTTTGGCCAATTCTACTGCTTCATTGACCACAGCATGATCTGGAATCTTGTCCAAATAGCGGAGTTGGTAGGCACTCATGAGAAGAAGAACATAAAGCCAACTATCTAACTGGTCTCTGTCTTCGATAAAGTGGGATAGGTGCCATTCCAGAGTCAGTTTACGGGCTACCGTTCCATAGACCAGCTCGGTCACCAAGCCCTTGTCTGCTGCCGAAAGTTGACTTCCCTTGAAATGCTTATTTAAGGCGATATTTGAGTATGCTTGATTGATAAAAACATCCTCTAATACTGCTAGGGCTAAACTTCTAGCCGTTTCTACTTTAGTCACCAAATCGTTCTCCTACAGTCAATGTACGTCCAACTCCATTGAGGAAGGAAGCAATGTCCATCTTAGGTTTACCAGCTGGCTGCACTTGTTTGAGGGATAGAGCCCCTTCTGCCGTTGCGACAATCAATTCTTTCTTGCCAATAGAGAGAATCTCACCTGGATTTCCCTGACCTTCTACTGGTAGTGCTTCATAAATCTTAAAGCGGTCGCCCTTAAGGAAAGTATGGGCAACAGGCCACGGGTTCATTCCACGGATTTGGTTGAAAAGTTGACGATTGGTCTTAGTCCAATCTAGTTTTTCTTCTTCTGGCTTGATATTTGGCGAGAAAGTGACCTGACTTGGATACTGCGGTTCAGGTTTAATGTCACCAGCAATGTAGGCAGGCAAAGTATCCAAAAGCAAATCGCGACCAACAAGAGCTAATTTCTCAAACAAGGTGCCAACATTATCCTCATCTGTGATCGGAATGCTACGACGAGAAATCATATCTCCTGCATCCATTTCCTTAACCATTTCCATAATGGTCACACCAGCTTCCTTATCCCCTTGAATCAATGCATAATGGATTGGCGCTCCACCACGATGTTTAGGAAGAAGAGAAGCGTGAACATTGACCGCAAAGTCCATGCTATCAAGGAGTTTACTTGGGAGAAACTGCCCAAAAGCAGCAGTCACAATTCCATCTGCTCCTAGCTTCATAATAGCTTCCATCTCTGGACTTCCAGATAATTTTTCAGGTTGGTAGATTGGAAGACCCGCTTCTTTAGCAGCCTGCTTGACTGGGGTTTCTTGGATCACTTTTTTACGTCCGACAGCACGGTCTGGCTGGGTCACAACGGCTAGAATTTCGTAACGGTCATCTGTCAAAAGTCCTTTTAAGACTGTTGCTGAAAAGTCGGGGGTCCCCATAAAGATTAATTTTGTCATATCTTCTCCTTCTTATAAAAATTGCTGTGGCTCATGGTCAATACTGAGACGGAGCTCACTATTTTCCCGCTCTTGAGTCAAGGCCAAGACCTGGTTGAGGGTTAGCCCCAGCTCATCTTCTAAACGGTATTTAATTAAAATCTGGTAATGATAGAGGTTGTGGGTACGAGCAATCGGTTTGGGGGTTGGCCCAAGAATGTTACTGGTCTCTGACAATCCTGACCGCAAAATGTTCATAACTTCATAAGCACGTTTGACCACCTCTTCTTCTTTCTTGTGAGAAATGGTAATGCCAATGGTGAAATAGTAAGGCGGATAACCAAGTTGTCGTCTGATTCCCATTTCATAGGCATAAAAACCTTCGTAATCCTGATCCTTTGCAAATCGAATAGCGTAGTGCTGAGGATTGTAAGACTGAATCAAGACCTGCCCAGCTTTTTCAGCACGACCTGCCCGGCCTGCAACCTGAGTCAAGAGCTGGAAGGTTCTCTCAGAAGAACGGAAATCAGGCAGATTCAAGGCCGTATCCGCATTTAGAACTCCGACTAAAGTCACATTTGGAAAATCCAATCCCTTAGCAATCATCTGAGTTCCTAGCAAGATATCCGCTTCTCCTCGTCCAAACTGGTCAAGAAGAGCTTGGTGACTACCTTTCTTACGAGTCGTGTCCACATCCATCCGCAGAATGCGGGCTTGAGGAAAGAGTTCTGCTAGCTCATCATAAGCTTTTTGAGTCCCTGTTCCATAGTAACGAATACTGCGACTCTTACAGTTAGGACAGACCTGAGGAATGTCCTTAGAAAACCCACAATAATGGCAGTTCATGGTCTTGGTATCCATGTGCAAGGTCAGAGAAATGTCACAGTTGGGACAAGTATCCACCGTCCCACATTCCCGACACATGACAAAGCTAGAATAACCACGGCGATTGAGCATGAGAACCACCTGCTCTTTTTTAGCCAGACGGTCTTGGATAGCTTCTAGCAAAGGCGGTGTAAAGTTTGACGTCTCATTTTGTCCGATATAGTCCCGAAAATCAATCACTTGAACCTCAGGAATGGTGGCTAAAGGATTAGCTCGTTGGGTCAGACATAAGTGCTGATAGACGCCTTTTCCAGCCCGCGCACGGCTTTCCAGACTTGGTGTCGCTGAACCAAGGACCAAGGCCGCTTGATTATACCGGGCCCGTAAAATAGCCACCTCTCTGGCATGGTAACGGGGATTGCTGTCTTGCTTATAAGTCGCTTCATGCTCCTCATCAATAATCATGACACCTAGATTTTTCAGGGGGGCAAAGATGGCCGATCTAGCACCAACAACAACTTGAGCATCTCCTCGTTCCACCTTGCGCCATTCGTCGTACTTTTCACCATTGGACAGGCCTGAGTGAAGGATGGCCACTTTCTCACCAAAACGGGCAATAAAACGCTCCGTCATCTGTGGAGTCAAGGAAATCTCAGGCACCAGCAAAATAGCTGTCTTGCCCTTGTCCAAGGCCCCTTGGATAATCTGCAAGTAAACCTCTGTCTTCCCACTTCCTGTAATCCCTTGAAGGAGGAAGGGAGTCTGATGACTGCCAATCGCACTTACAACCGCATCACGCGCCTGTCTTTGCTCTGGATTCAACTCCAAAGGCTGACTTGCTTCAATTCCTTCAAAATAAGCAGCCGAGCGTTGGACTTCTTTTTGGACTATGGTAACAGCACCTTGTTCCACAAAGAAGTTGACTTGCTCCCGCGAATAGAACTCTAGCAAACTAGCCAAGGAAGCGCTCTTAGGATGAGAAAGCAAATAGTCTCTCAGTTCTAACTTTTTCTTGGCACGCGTAGAGATCTCAATTTTCTCTAACTGAGTAGCATCAACCTCATACCAAGACTGGGTCTTAACCTTCTTTTGATCAATTGCCTGGTATTCCAGACCAAGCAGTCCTTTTCTAGTCAAACGCATCATTTCGGCTTGTTTGGCAAGGTCTAGTGAAGAAAAGGCAAGCGAATCCTCTGAACCAAACAAGCGCTCTCGGTCTGCCTGACTCAGACCTACCAGAGGATAGAGAATCTTATCATAGCTGGAGTTCAGAAATCCCGGTAACATAGCCTTGAGGATGGAGATTTTATAGGAGAAGACGGACTTGCGGAGCTCTTCAGCTAGCCAGAGTTGTTCTTGCGTGAGAACAGGAGAAAAATCCAGCACCTCTGCAATATCTTTTAAATCCTGCTCCATCTCTCCTTCGTCTGATTGAGACTCCAAACCAAGAACAATCCCTTGAATCAGGCGATTGCCCTTACCAAAAGGCACATGAACCCGCATCCCAACTTCCAGCATTCCCAGAAACTCCTCAGGAATCCTGTAACTATAGGGCTGGTCCGTCTGCATCAAGGGCACATCTACAATGATCTTGGCTATAGCCATCTTCTCACCTCCTCCTTGTCAGTACATTCTTGCAATAGAAAAAATAAGATTGAGTCCCCCCAACCTTAAATTTTTTCACCATCTTCTTTTTCTTTAGCGATTTGCTCTTTGATTTTCTTTTCTTCTTCTTCTTTGCGACGTTTTTCTTCTTCGATACGGCGACGCACTGCTTCACGTTTTCCTTCTGGATCTGGGTGAATTGTTACGTTTCCTGATTCGATTTCTTCTAAAGCGCGAAGAGTTGATTTTTCAGACTTGAAACCTTGAGTTGCTGGCGCACCTGCTTCCAATTCGTGGGCACGTTTTGCTTCCAAGATTACGAGTGAATATTTTGATGGAACCTTGTCGAGCAAGGTATCAATAGAGGGTTTTAACATCATTTTCTTGTACCTATTTTCTAAATTTTATCGGGTAGTTGGAGATTTTGGTAACATCTCCTGATAGTGACCAATGACACGATCCACACGGAAGTGTTCTGCTTCGATCACGCGTTTGACACGCTCAGCAGCTAGGGGCACCTGATCGTTGACAATCGCATAATCATACTCACGCATAAGGGCAATTTCTTCCTTGGCCTTTTCGATTCGTTGGGCAATCACTTCTGCACTATCTGTTCCACGACCTACCAAGCGATCTTGCAATTCATCCAAATCTGGTGGTGTCAGGAAGATAAAGACAGCATCTGGAACCTTTTTCTTAACCTGAAGAGCACCTTGAACCTCAATTTCAAGGAAAACATCGATTCCCTTGTCCAAGGTTTCATTGACATAGGTCAGAGGAGTTCCATAGTAGTTGCCGACATATTCTGCGTATTCCAACATCTGTCCTTGACGAATCAGCTCTTCAAACTCTTCACGAGTACGGAAGAAATAGTCAACACCATCCACTTCTCCAGGACGTTGTGCGCGTGTCGTCATAGATACAGAGTATTGAAATTGGTTTTCAGAACTCTCAAAAATCTCTCTTCTAACCGTTCCTTTTCCAACCCCTGAAGGACCAGAAAAAACGATTAGTAAGCCTCGGTCTGCCATTGTGTCTCCTTTTAGTCAGTCTGTGAAATAACATTTCTCTAGAATAATGGCAAAAAGCCAGATTATCCTTTACAGTCTTTCTATCTAGTGTAACAAAAAAGCAGTAATTTTTCAACTGCTCTTTCTTATTTATTTAGCATAATCTACTGCACGAAGCTCACGAATCACGGTTACCTTGATATTTCCTGGGTAATCGAGATTGTTTTCAATTTTCTCACGAACTTTGTGAGCCAAGATTGTGACTTTGTCGTCCTTGATTTGTCCTGGATTGACCATGATGCGGATTTCACGTCCTGCTTGAAGGGCAAAGCTAGTTTGCACTCCCTCAAAGCCGTTAGCAATTTCTTCCAAATCATGAAGACGCTTGATGTAGCTTTCAAGAGACTCACTACGAGCACCTGGACGGGCTGCGCTCAAGGCATCTGCCGCAGCGACGATCACTGCAATGACACTTTCTGCTTCGACATCGCCGTGGTGGCTAGCAATCGTATTGACCACAACTGGGTGTTCCTTATACTTACGAGCCAATTCCATACCGATTTCAACGTGGCTACCCTCAACCTCGCGGTCAATAGCTTTCCCGATATCGTGAAGGAATCCAGCACGACGGGCAAGAGCCGCATTTTCACCAAGTTCGCTGGCCATGATACCAGCCAATTTAGCAACCTCAATCGAATGGCGCAAGACATTTTGTCCATAAGAAGTACGGAACTGCAAACGTCCCATAATCTTCATCAAGTCAGGGTGAAGGTTTGGCGCACCAATCTCATAGGCAGCTGCCTCACCGTATTCACGGATCTTATTGTCAATCTCTTGACGGTTTTTCTCAACCAACTCCTCGATACGAGCTGGGTGGATACGACCATCTTTGAGCAACATTCCCATAGTCATACGGGCAATCTCACGACGAATCGGGTCAAAACCTGACAAGGTTACCACTTCTGGTGTATCGTCGATAATCACATCAACCCCTGTCAAACTTTCAAAGGTACGAATGTTACGACCTTCACGACCAATAATGCGTCCCTTCATAGTATCATCTGGCAGATGAACTGTTGAGTTTGTTGACTCCGCTACATATTCACCAGCGATACGTTGCATAGCTTGAACCAAAATGTCCTTGGCCATTTTGTCAGAACGTTCCTTGACCTCTTGCTCAGCTTCGCGAATACGGCTGGCAATCTCCTTGGTCAAGTTTTCCTCTGTCTGAGCCAAGATAATATCTCGTGCTTCTGCCTGAGACAGGGCACCAATACGCTCTAACTCTGCTTCTTTTTGTCTTTCGACTTCCTCTAATTGCTCTTCACGCGCATCAAGGTTTTTCGCTCTATCAGAAATACTTTGTTCTTTTTGTTCAAGTGTTTGTTCTTTACTCGTCAAATTGTCGTCCTTACGGTCAAGACTAGTAGCTCTCTCTGTCAAACGACTTTCGATTTGTTTGAGTTCTTGACGTTCTGATTTGAATTCAGCGTCCACTTCTTCACGGTATTTTCTGGCTTCTTCTTTGGCCTCCAATAGTGCTTCTTTTTTAAGAGACTTGCTTTCACGTTTAGCTTCATTAACAAGTAAATCTGCTTCACGCTCAGCTTGTCCACGTAAATTAGTTGCTTCTTGTTCAGCATTTAAAAGCATCAACTCCGCAGCTTCCTGAGATGATTTCATCTTAGCTGAGATGCTGACATATCCAATGACTAAACCAATGATGACGGCAAAAACAGCAATCGCAAGCGACATGATCTCCATGTTTTTACCTCATTTTATTGTTATTCCGAATGACATACATTCTTTTACATTCTACCATAAAAAAGTGATTTTCACAAACCTAAAATAGAATATGTTTTGAGGAATTTAGCGGAATTTAGCAATTTTATCTCCGTGGTACCACCTTAGACTAAACCAAAAGGAGGAATAAATCCCTCCTAAAGTTAGGTATTGTTTCATTCAATCCCATCCCATCCCATCAATTTTAGCACATAATGTTCAAAAAATATTATATCATCACAACCAACCAGATTCTTTCGCAATATTAGCTGCCTCTGTTCGATTAGCAGCATCTAGTTTCGAAAGAATATTGGTGACATAATTTCGGACGGTTCCGTTTGATAAATAAAGTTGATCTGCAATTTCTTGGTTAGACAAGCCTTGAGCAATTCCCTTTAAAACGGCGATTTCTTGCTCTGTTAACGGGTTAGGATGCGTCATCACCACTTCCATCAATTCAGGCGAATATTCCTTACGTCCTTCGAGGACAGTGTGCAAGGTTTGCATGAGGTCTGCAATGCTTCTTTCTTTTAAGACATAAGCATCCACTCCAGCCTTGACCGCACGTTCAAAATATCCGGGGCGCTTGAAGGTCGTCACCACAACTACCTTTGTTTCTAGCATTTCTGCTCGTATCCACTCCAAGACTTCGAGACCTGTCTTAACAGGCATTTCTACGTCAAGAATGGCGATATCTACGGACTCCTTTCCTAAGAGTTGAATTGCTTCTTGCCCATTCTTTACTTGTAAGACAGACTCTACATCTGCTTGAAAGGCAAGCAACTGGCACATAGCATCTCGCAACATACTTTGATCTTCTGCAACAAGTAGTTTCATCTTAGTTTCTCTCCTTATAAGGTAGTCGAACCTGCACTTCAGTCGGATGTTTCTGACTGATTACTCTTACTTCTCCTGAAAATGGAAGAACACGATCTCGAACTGTATGGAGGTCATCCCCCTTTATATAAGTAAAGCCACAGCCATCATCTCTCACTGTTAGAATGAGTTCTTTCTCTGTCCGTTCTAATTTCAAGTAGACTTTAGACGCTTTAGCATGTTTGATGATGTTGGTCACTAATTCAAGCAAAATCATGGAAGCCGTTGACTCCAATTCCTGAGTTAAGCTAGCTGTATCTAGTTGATTAGCTATTTCCACCTCAATTCCAGCAATTTCTAACATCTTTTTCACAGTCTCTAGTTCGGATGTCAAAGTTCTAGACTTAAGATTTTCCACAATGGTTCGCACTTCACGCATTGATTCTTTGCTAATTTGCTGTATTTCTTTTAATTCCTTTTCCACCTGTGGATAAGCCTGTATTTGAAATAACTGCAAGGCTAGATCAGTTTTAACACTAAGCATAGCAAAGGTATGCCCCAGACTATCATGCAAATCCTGACCGATACGACTACGTTCATTTTCAGCAAGCAATAGATTTATCTGGGCATTTTGCTTAGCCTGCGCTTCTTTCAAATCCTCCACAATCCGAATCCGAACCAATCCAAAAGTCATTAAATCGACAAAAGTAAGAATTACAAGTAGATAGAATAGAAACTCAACTTCGATTCTCTGAAAAATCAACAGTTGGCCCACAACAAGGACTTGAGCAAGAAGAAAAGTCCAGACATGTACAGACTTTAAACCACCTACGTTGAAATGATAACTTAAGAGATTGGATAGGAAAAAGAAAAACCAGATATAATTAACAGCAACAAAGGCAGTATTCCCAACTACATAAGTCAGCATGAGGCCCCAATATAGCCAAGATAGGCGCTGGCTCTTAGTTGTTAAAACACCCAAATACGCCACTACAAATAGAATATCAATCAATAAATGCCAGGCAGAAAGCCATCCAGCCACTACAGGTAGGATGGGGAAAATCATAAAAATTAAACTGGCCCAAAACATATAATGTATGCTTTTCAGTCTTTCAAGCATTAAGCATTCTCCTTATGACCTTGAAGATAAATGGTCAAACCAAACAAAACTACTGAAAAAACAAGTAAATAAACTGTGGCTGATAGATTGATGCCACCCTCGTTTAAGAAGGTCTTGACCAACTCCATCAACTGATAGCTTGGTAAAGACTTACCAACTGCTTGCATCCAGTCTGGAAATAAAGAGATGGGCATCCAGAGTCCGCCTAAAACAGCCAAGCCTAGATAAAGAAGATTACCCACGACAGACATCAGCTGACTAGTTGGTAACAGCGTCAAAGTCAAACCGAGAGCTACAAAGGCAACACTTCCTACTATCAGCAAGAGCGCCGCTCCAATCCAATTTCCAAGAGACATATCCACACCTCTTACAAAATGCCCAACTGAGAAAACCACCAAGATTGAAACCAAATAATCAACCAGCATACTTGTTATCTTTGATAGATAATATTCTACCATATTTACAGGGCTATGACGTAATGTTTTCTGCCAGTTGTTTATCTTATCGGTATGTAAAACAACTGGGAATGAAAACATAGCAGTCGACATCATGGAAAAAGCCGTCATGGAGATGAGGTAATCACGCATAAAATTAGCTGGCCCACCTGGTGTGTCCTGATACATGCCTGAAAAGAATAAATAGAAGGCCGTCGGCATCCCTACTGACAATAGATAAGTTACTAATTGTCGTTTGGTCAATAGAAATTCTATCTTGTTTAGTGCGATCCATCGTTTCATCTTAGTCATCTCCCTTTTGTGTTTCTTCAAAGATTGTATCCAGCAAACTGCGATTATTGACTTCAATTTCTTGAATCCTACATCCTGCTCTGACTAACAGTTCCCAGAAAGCATCCGCTTCACGTGTGACTACTTGCAGGGCATCTTGTTTTAGGACCCAGTTTTCAACCAAGTTTGACTGCTCTACGACTTCCTTGTAAGCTATAGGAAGGATAAAATGCTTTTCTATTTCCTCGCTACGCATAGCTAGAGGTGTCGTATCTCGAATCAACTCTCCCTTATTTAAGAGCAAAATGCGGTCTGCGGTGTGTTCCACTTCCTCAATATAATGGGACGAATAGAGAATGGTGACTCCCTGCGCTTTTAGGTCCTGAACAATTTCCCAAAAACGTTGACGGGTAGAGGTATCCATAGCCGATGTAGGCTCATCCAAAAAGACAAGCTTTGGTCGCCCAATTAAGGTCAAGATAAAAGAGAAAAGACGCTTTTGTCCACCTGATAATTTTTCTGCGAATTGCTCTTTTTGTTGCTTGTCAAACTGCAATAGTTGATCAATTTCCTGCTCACTCAAAGGATTTGGATAAATACTTTGAAAGAAAGCAATCAACTCTTTAACCTTCAATTTCTGTACAATCACATTTTCTTGAGGGAGGTAAGCCCTAGTATAGTCTAACTTAGAACTCGTCACTGGTAAATCTTGAATAGATACTTGACCGCTTGTGACCAGTTTATCTCCAAGCAAACAATCTAAGAGTGTTGTCTTCCCAGCACCATTGGGCCCAATCAAGGCGACGCATTCACCTTCAGCTACCTCAAAGGAAATATCCTTCAAAATAGCTTTACCCTTGATGTTTTTATTTAGGCTTTCTACCTTAATCATGTTCATGATATTCTCCTTTCAACCACTCCATTCCCATAGGGAAAATGACGAAAATCATAAATCCAAAACCCCAAGCACCACGAATAAATTGGCGAAGCAAGGTTTGGTCAAACCAACCAGTAAACATTTCCACTAACCATACCAAGAGTGACAGGCCGATAAAGAGATAGATGATTGCTTTTTTCATTCCTCAAACTCCTTTTTCACATCTGAGACTAATTTCAAACCTTCTCTGACAAGCCAAGACATCATTCCAAAGCCAGCAAAGAGCTCCCAAGGAAAATGATAGAAACCCTCGTCCAATCCTGAAAACATGAGATAGGTCATAACTCCTGCTGCTACTAAACTCACTGCGACAATCATTTTATTTTTCATTTCTTCTTCCTCCATTTCATACTTCAATTATAGTCCTTTGAAGTTAGCGGAGCTAGAAGCTTCTGTCACTAAGAAATATGACAAATGTCATAAAAAAAGAAAGTTGCAAAATCAACTTTCTTTTTAATCTATTAAATTTTTATTCCACACTAAATAGGTATGGGTAAACTGGTTGTTGGCCTTGGTGGATTTCGACTTCAACGTCTTCGAATTCTTCTGCGATTTCTTGGGCAATTTCATTGGCAAGTTCTTCGCTTCCGTCTTCACCGACATAGAAGGTTACGATTTCACTGTCTTCATCCAACATATGTTTCAATGTTTCTGTCAAGGTTTGGTGCATGTCAGGGTTTGACACGAGGATTTTCCCATCCACCATACCAAGATTATCGTTTTCATGGATTTCTAAGCCATCAATGGTTGTATCACGAACGGCTGTTGTGACGCTTCCACTAATGACATCGCTAAGAGCAGCAGTCATACGCTCTTGGTTTTCTTCGATGGACTTGCTTGGATCAAAGGCGAGAAGACTTGTCAAACCTTGTGGCAAAGTACGAGCTTCCACCACTACTGCTGGTTGCTCCAAAACTTCTGCTGCAGATTGAGCTGCCATGAAGATGTTCTTGTTGTTTGGTAGGAAGATAATGTTACGAGCATTGACCTGTTCAACAGCCTTGATAAAGTCTTCTGTTGAAGGGTTCATGGTTTGACCGCCTTCGATAACATAATCCACACCTTGAGAACGGAAGATATCTGCTAAACCTTTACCAGCCACCACAGCAATCAAAGCATATTCTTTTTCTTCAGCTGGTTTGCTAACTTGAGCAGCTTCTTTCTCAACCTGTGCTTCGTGTTGGTTACGCATATTGTCAACTTTTACCTTGACCAAGCTACCATATTTAAGACCTTCTTGCATAACAAGTCCTGGATCTTCTGTATGGACATGAACTTTGACAATTTCATCATCGTTAACAACGAGGAGAGAATCCCCAAGCTCATTCAAGTAGTTACGGAATTCGTCGTAGTCAAAATCTTTGGCATAGGTTGGACCTTGCTTAAGAGCTACCATGATTTCAGTACAGTAACCAAAGGTGATGTCCTCAGTCGCTACGTGACCAGCTACAGACTTATGATGCTCTGCATTGATCATTTCACTCATGTTGGCCGGAGTCGCTACAAAGTCCTCAGATGCGATATATTCACCAGTAAGTGCTGAAAGGAAACCTTCATAGATGAAGACCAGTCCTTGACCACCTGAATCCACAACGCCAACTTCTTTCAATACTGGAAGCATGTCTGGTGTTTTAGCTAGAGCTGTTTTAGCACCTTCCAAGGCTGCGCGCATGACTTCAACAGCGTCATCTGTTTGCTCAGCTTTTTTCTTAGCACCGATAGCAGCCCCACGAGAAACTGTCAAAATCGTTCCTTCAACTGGTTTCATAACTGCCTTATAGGCAACTTCTACACCCGATTGGAAGGCAAGAGCCAAGTCTTGACCTGTTAACTCGTCTTTATCCTTGATAGCTTGTGAAAATCCACGGAAAAGCTGAGACGTAATAACGCCTGAGTTTCCACGCGCACCCATCAAAAGACCTTTGGCAAGAATGCTCGCTACCTCGCCAACTGTAGAAGCTGGCTTGTCTGCAACTTCTTTAGCTCCATTTTCAATGGTCATTCCCATATTTGTACCAGTATCTCCATCTGGAACTGGAAAGACGTTTAATGAATTGACATATTCAGCTTGCTTATTCAAGCGAGTTGATGCCGCCTGCACCATTTCTTGAAATAAGCTAGTAGTAATTTTTGACACGGTTATTCTCCTACAACTTTGATATTTTGAATGTAGACATTTACAGTCTGAGCAGTAATTCCAAGTTGGTTTTCCAAACTAAAACGAACACGCTCTTGAATGTTTTTTGACACTTCGCTAATCTTTGTTCCGTAGCTCAACACGGTATATACATCAACTGCAATACTGCCATCTTCGGCCGCTTTTACGACGACACCTTTGGAATAATTTTCCTTACCTAGAAGGGCTTGGAAATTATCTTTGAGGGCATTTTTACTAGCCATACCGACCACACCAAAAATCTCAGTTGCTGCTCCACCTACGACGGTTGCAATCACTTCATCTGTTAGTTCGATTTGACCATCTTTTGTATTAATTTTTACAGTCATCCTTTTTACCTCAACTAGTTGATACTCTATTTTATCATATTTCAGCCCAAGTGTAAAAGCAGAATACTGTATCAGCGGATATTTACTCTATTTTTCAAATGATTTTATATCTACAGTAAAAGAAAAAAGACCCTAAGGTCTCCTCACTTTTATTATTAAACGCGTTCAACTTTACCTGATTTCAAAGCACGAGCTGAAGCCCAAACTTTTTTAGGTTTACCATCGATAAGAACAGTAACTTTTTGAAGGTTTGGTTTTACGGCACGTTTTGTTTGGTTCATCGCGTGTGAACGGTTGTTTCCTGATACAGTCTTACGACCTGTAAAGTAACATACTTTAGCCATTGTGTTTTCCTCCTATTAGATCTAATATAGCGGATGTGCTAGCACCACATACTGTACTATGTTATCACACTTTCTTCATTTTTGCAAGGGAATTGGAAGATTTTTTTATTTAACGTAGACAATTTCCAACTTCCCAAAGGCCACATCTCCACGGATAATCAAGGTTTTGCTGGTTGGCGCTAGAGGAGTATCTGCCTTGGCTACGCCACAGAAAGTTTCTACCTTTAAATCAACTCCCCAATGTTTAGGAACATAGATAACTGCATTCCCAAAACCGACTTCCACTTTCAGAGTTGCGCTATCTCCTAAAATCTCTGCATTGTCATAATAGATTTTGGCATTTCCAAATCCGACCTCAAACTCATCTTCTACCAATTCTTGGTCTTGCTTGTAAAATGTACCCGCCCCAAAAGCAACTTCCTTATCTGTCAGAATGGTCTTTTCACCGTCATACCACCATTTTTTCCCATTCCAAGTTCTGTTAGAATGAGTGAGTGCGCTGACACCCATTACGATTAAAATACTTGCCCAGAACAATGACTGATTAGGAATTGGTAAAATGCCATAAAAGTGGTTAGCAATCATTAAGGCTACTAGAGCTGTAAAAGAGGCTGAAGTTAAGTGACGACGCAACAAAGCTCCAACTGATTGATAGGCAAAAAATCCAATACCAAGCAAGGGCCAAATTTGCCCACCGAATGAAGGGATTCCAAAATTTCCTTGTAATAATATTAAAGCTGCCAATACTAGCAACACAATACCAAATGCTTTCTTTTTCATGTTCTTACCTCATGTTTCTTAGATTTTCTTTTAGGAGGGATTGGTAATGCCGTGAGACATGAACCTCCTTATGGGTCTGATAAAAGGAAATAGTTCCTGTCCCTGAAAAGGACTTGTCAACCGAGTAAACTTGCCGAATATTAGCAATGGTCGACTTGGATACTCGACTGAAATAACGAGGAAGGATAGACTCTAACTCATAGAGTTTAAGCCGAACCTCGTATGCATCTTTCTGGGTATGAGCGTAAATCTTGCTACCTTCCGTCTCAAAGAAGAGAATTTCCGATAAGTCCAGATAATATTCACCTGTTCCCTTGTAAAAAATCAACCGAGGAGACTTGGACTCTTGCAAGATCCGCTGTAAATCCGCAATCTCATCTGTCAAAGACGCTGCCTTGATGACAATTTCAGTTTCCTCTAAATTGCTGTCAATTTCAATTCGTAACTTCATTCCATCTCCTTTCTGACTCTACTATATCAAAGCTAAAATAAGAAAACAAGAGCAAAAAAGCAAGTGGTTACTTTAGACTCGTAAGTGGTTGTAAGGTTACCTTAACTTACAGGTCAAAATAGAAAGAAAATCACACCCCACACAAGAGCACAAATATAGCCAACCACTACATCCTTGGGATAATGCACGCCACCTAAGACTCTCACTAGACCTAGGAAGGCTGATAATGTCAAACAAATCATCCCCATAGTTAGACTAGCATGCAAGCAAGCCATGGAGATAATGGTTGCTGAAAAGACATGACGACTGGGCATAGACTGACCAGGACTATCTCTATCAAGCAAAGGTTTAATAGTCCATTCCTCATAAGGCCTAGGAGCATTGATTTTCTTGCGAAGAAAGGACAAAATCACAAAACCTGATGCAGGAATAAACAAATAGATTCCGACCTGTGTCCCAAGTCCTTGTTGGAGATAGGTAGTTGCTAACAAGGTTAGATAAATCATAGGCATAACTACTGTCATGAACCGATTGAAAGTTCTTAACAAGCTCAGAAGAAAGGGCTTATTTCCAATGTTACCAGCGATGTGGTCATACCATTCTTGATAATTTTTCATATATTTTCTCATCACTTACTCAAATTTTGCTTATAGGGAAGCACTCGTCTTCTAGTATAGTGCAGAAAAAGAAGGCCGTCAAGCCTTCTTTCGATTTATTCTTCTGCTTCGTCTTCTGTAAATTGACTGTTGTAGAGGTCAGCGTAGAAACCAGCTTGCGCCATTAGCTCATCATGATTGCCTTGCTCGATGATATTGCCATCTTTCATGACAAGAATCAGATCAGCATTTCGGATAGTAGACAAGCGGTGGGCGATGACAAAGGAAGTTCTTCCCTCCATCAATCGGTCCATGGCTTTCTGGATCAATTCCTCTGTACGGGTATCAACCGAAGAGGTCGCCTCATCCAAAATCAAGAGTGGCGCATCTTTCAGCAAAGCACGAGCAATGGTCAAGAGCTGTTTTTGTCCGACAGACAAGGTCACTGTATCATCTAAGACGGTATCGTAACCATCTGGTAGGGTCATGATAAAGTGGTGAATCCCTACAGCCTTGCTGGCTTCAATCACGCGCTCATCACTAATACCTGTTTGGTTATAGATAAGATTGTCGCGAATAGTCCCTTCAAAGAGCCAAGTGTCCTGCAAAACCATTGAAAAGGCAGCGTGTACTTCCGAACGCTTCATCTCCTTGGTATCCACGCCATCAATGCGGATACTTCCCTCATCAATCTCATAGAACTTCATCAAAAGATTGACAATAGTTGTCTTACCAGCTCCTGTCGGTCCGACAATCGCGACCTTTTGACCTGCATGAGCTGTCGCAGAAAAGTCATGGATGATGGTTCGCTCTGGTGTGTAACCAAAGGAAACTCGATCAAAGACTACTTGACCTTTCATGTCGCTCAGTTGTCTTTCTTTATAAGATTCATCTTCCATTTCCTCTTCAGCTAGAAATTCGAAGACACGTCCCATGGCTGCGCTAGCCTGCTGAAGACTGGTAATCCCTTGAGCGATTTGTGAAAGGGGCTGAGAAAAGATACGCACGTAGGCCATAAAGGCAACGATAATCCCGATACTAATCTGCCCATTTAAGGCCAAGGCTGCACCGACGATAATCACTAAGGCATAGCTAAAGTTCCCAATGAACATCATGATCGGCATCATAATCCCTGAAATAAACTGAGATTTCCAGATACTGTTATACAGACGATGGTTTAATGTCGCAAATTCTTCTTTTGTGCTCTCGATAGCATTGTAACTGGTCACCACATTATGGCCAGAGTACATTTCCTCCACATAGCCATTGACAGCCGCCAAATCCTGTTGCTGACTCTTAAAGAATCCCTGCGATTTGCCCATAAAGACGGACACAAAAGCAAAACCGATAAGAGTTGAAGCAACCGTCACCAAGGCTAAAATCCAGTTCATCCCAAACATGGTTACCAAGACTGCCACGACCAGTAAAGTGGATGAAAGAACTGTTCCCAGACTTTGATTGAGGGATTGGGCTGCAGTGTCAACGTCATTAGTCACACGAGACAAGGTATCCCCTTGAGAATGTCCATCAAAATACCCCAATGGAAGACGATTAATTTTCTCTGCAATCGCTCTTCTCAAACGCTCTGAAAAACGTTGAATGGCTGTTGTAAACAGAAAGGTTTGCAAATAATTTGATAGAAGTCCAATCACATAGATAACGGCCAAAAAACCACCAATAGCTGCAACCGCAGCGACATCCACACTTGTTTCTAGACCACTGGCAATGATATTGGTCATTTCCTTGATACGAGTTGGCCCATAAACAGTAATGATATTGGATAGGATTGTTGCTAAAAAGGCGATTAGAAGGGCAAACTGGAGACCTGCAAGATAGGGTTTACTCTGTTTCCAGAGAGACATTCTTTTATTTTCCATGTTCCAATTCCTCCTTCGATAATTGTGAATAGGCAATTTCTTGGTAAACTTCGTTGGTAGCTAGAAGCTCCTTGTGGGTGCCTTGTCCCACTACTTTTCCTTGATCCAAGACCAAAATCAAATCTGCGTCCATAATGGTTGAAATACGCTGTGCGACAATAAGCTTGGTCATAGATTTTGTTTTCTCTGCTAGCTCTTGGCGTAGGACACGGTCTGTCTTGTAATCCAAGGCTGAGAAGGAGTCATCAAAGATGAGGATTTCTGGCTTCCGAGCCAAGGCACGCGCAATGGCCAGACGCTGTCTTTGTCCACCTGAGAAGTTGGTGCCTCCTTGGGCTACTTCTGACTCTAAGCCCGCTTCCTTGTCTTCGATAAAGTTCTTAGACTGGGCCAATTCCAAGGCTTGCCACATGGCTTGTTCACTAAGCGGTGTTTCTTGGCTGCGTCCAAAGTCTAGATTGTCCTTGACATCACCTGAAAAGAGTACAGCTTTTTGTGGAATATAGCCAACCTTATTGCGTAAATCTTCCAAACCGTAGTCTTGAACATTGACACCATCCACTAGAATTTCTCCTGCTGATACGTCATAGAAACGTGGAATCAGATTGACTAGAGTTGATTTACCAGAACCCGTTGAGCCGATAAAGGCCACTGTTTGGCCAGCTTCTGCTCTAAAGCTAACATGCTCAATAACTGCCTCCGAATTTGCCGCATAGCGGAAAGTCACATCCTTAAATTCGACCTGACCTTTGAGGTTTTCATCAGCCAACTGCACTTGAGCAGGATTTTGGATAGAAGAATGCAAATCTAGAACCTGATTAATCCGCTTGGCAGAGACCATAGTTCGAGGAAGAACGATGAAGAGCGCCCCCATGAGAAGGAAGCCCATAACAACCTGCATGGCATAAGACATGAAAACAACCATGTCACTAAAGAGAGGCAGACGCGCTGTCGGAGCAGCATCATTGATCACATAGGCCCCAATCCAGTAAATCGCCACACTCAAACCACTTGAAATCCCCATCATAATGGGATTCAAAATAGCCATAAGACGGTTGACAAACAAATTCAAGCGTGTCAGCTCATCATTTGCTGCTACAAATTTTTCATCTTGGTACTTTTCAGCATTGTAGGCGCGAACGACACGAATACCTGTTAAACTCTCACGAGTGATACTGTTCAGTTTATCTGTCAACCCCTGAATCAAGGACTGTTTTGGAAAGGCTAGCGTCATCAAAGCAGTCGTCATCAGGACGTTGACAATCACTGCCACAAGTACGGCCCAGAGCCAGTATTCCGAATGACCTAAAATCTTCCCAATAGCCCAGATAGCCATAATTGGACCACGTGTTACCACTTGCAAGCCCATGGTAATCAACATTTGAACTTGAGTAATGTCATTGGTGGTACGAGTTAAAAGACTGGGAATAGAGAATTTCTTAATCTCTGTCTGCGAGTAATCCAAAACTCGGTTAAAAATATCACTTCTCAGCCTACTAGTATAAGAAGCCGCCACTCGGGATGCAAAAAATCCAACTGCAACTACAGACAAGAAGGCAAGAAAGGACATTCCCACCATCATGCTTGCCGGCTGCCACAACTCATCTAAATTAGTTCCTTGACTACCTAGCAAATCCGTAATTTTCGAGATATAAGTTGGCACTTCCAACTCTAGATAGACCGAAAAGCATGTAAAGAGAATGGCTAGTAAAATCATCCCCCATTCTTTTCTACTAATTCTTTTGGCTAATTTCTTCATTCTCTTCTCCTATTCCCTTGATATTTTCCTGTAGTTGACCGAGAACTTTCTCAAAAATCAGTAATTCATCTTCATCAATGCCTTCCATCAACTGCTTGTCTATGCGTTCAAAAAAAGCCTTAACCTGCTTCATTTGAGAACGCGATTTGTCTGTCAGACGAACAAACTTAGCCCGCTTATCGCTAGGACTCGCCTCCAATTCCACCAAACCATTTTGTACCATACGCTTGACCAAATTACTAGCAACAGACTTGGTAATATTGAGTTCCTGCTCGATATCTTTAATCAAGACCAAGTCTTGGTTTTTCTCACGATTATCCAAAAAACGCACAACCTGACCTTGAGGCCCACCCATAAATTCAATACCACAACGTTTGGCTTCCTTTTGCACCATGAGGTGAATCTGATGACCAAAACGCTTAAAGACTAACATCGGTTTATCCATACTAACTCCTTTCTAACCATTGCATTTAGTTCTCCTAGGAACTAAATAAGTTTTCATGAGAACTATTTTACCACTTTGAAAAGAGATGTCAATAAAAAGTTTCCTAGAGAACTATTTTCTTGATTCAAAAAATCCCAAGTGATTTTTTCACTTAGGATCATGTTCTATAGGTTAAATTAGAATCCATCTACGTTTGTGTAGATCTTTTGTACGTCTTCGTCGTCTTCAAGAACGCTGTAAAGTTTTTCAAAGGTTTCAAGATCATCGCCTGACAATTCCACTTCTGACTGAGGAATCATTTCCAATTCAGTAACTTGGAATTCTTCGATACCTGACTCACGAAGGGCAACGATAGCCTTATGAAGGTCAGTTGGAGCTGTGTAAACTGTGATTGTCCCTTCTTCTGCTTCTACATCATCCACATCCACATCTGCTTCTAGCAATTGCTCAAAGACCGCGTCCGCATCTTCACCTGCAAATACGATAACTCCCTTGTTGTCAAAGAGGTATGAAACTGAACCTGAAGCGCCCATGTTTCCGCCATTTTTACCAAAGGCTGCACGGACATTAGCCGCTGTACGGTTAACGTTTGAAGTCAAAGTATCAACAATCAGCATAGAACCATTTGGTCCAAAACCTTCGTAACGTCCTTCTGTAAAGGTTTCGTCTGTGTTCCCTTTAGCCTTGTCCAAAGCTTTATCGATAACGTGTTTTGGCACTTGAGCTTGTTTAGCACGGTCGATAACGAATTTCAAAGCTGAGTTTGATTCTGGATCTGGATCACCTTTTTTAGCTGCTACATAGATTTCTACACCAAATTTTGCATATACTTTAGAGTTAGCTCCATCTTTAGCCGTTTTCTTGGCTACGATATTGGCCCATTTACGTCCCATTAGGAATCTCCTTTTTTCACATTTTAATCTTTCTTATTATAACACAAGTTTTTTCGATTTTCACTAGAGGAAATGGATTTTATTCAGTAAATACAACTAGGATAGCACTTTAGTTGCTAAAATTTCCTTGCCTTCTTTTATCAAGGGGTGACGAAACAGTGAGAAATACAGTTGAATGGTCATGGCAACCCAGATTAAGGGTTCGCAAAGAATAACTCCTCTATAGCCTGCCCAAGGGATAATCATGACCACAAAAGCAATTTTACCGATTAGTTCGATAAAACTAGATACCAGAGGAAGGACTTTTTGCCCCAAGCCCTGCAAACAATTGCGATAAATCAACAAGAGACTCAAAATAGGATAAAAGGCTGAACTGATTTGCAAGTACAGACTACCATTTTCTACCAAATAGCTATCCGTCGAACTAGCCAAGAAGGAAACCAAGGCTGGACTGGCAAAAAAGAGGAAGACACAAACAAAAATTGCCCAGGACATACTTAAACGACTGCCGATTCGAAGACCTTGAACAATGCGGTCTGGTCGCTTAGCTCCTAGATTCTGAGAAGCAAAGGTCGTCATTGATGCAGAAATAGCGGTCATAGGAAGAAGGGCGAAGGCCATAATGCGTCGAGCTGCCGTCTGGGCACTAATAATCACTGCTCCAAAAGTATTGACAGAAGACTGTAAAATCACACTGCCGATAGATACAATTGAACTCATCAAGCCCATAGCCAAACCTTGCTCCAAGAGGTCAGCGTATAAGACCTTGTCCCATTTGAAATGCTTAAACTGAGGCAAAAGTTCTGGCACACTTTTACGAATATAATAAAAGCAGAGAACCGCTGATAAGCCTTGCGAAATGATGGTGGCAAGGCCCGCGGATTGAACTCCAAGATGCAATTGTGTAATAAAATAGAGATCCAGAACCACATTGACCAAGGCAGAGAAAATTAGAAATCCAAGCGCTGCTAGACTGTCCCCAATGGAACGCAACAAGCCTGCAAAAAGATTATAGGCAAAGCTGACACCGACACAGGTCACAATCATAGAAATATATTGATAAGATTGAGGAAGGATTTCTGCAGGAGTATCTAAATATTGCAAGAGTGGATACAGACCGACAAATCCCAGCAGCATAACTACAATACTCAAAAGAGCACCTAAAATCCAGGTGGCTGCTACTGCCTCCTTGATTTTAGTGAAATTCCGAGCTCCATAATAACGGGCAATGACAATTCCCATGCCATTGCCAACACCAAGAGTAAAACCTACAATCAGATCAAAAATCGCTGTCGTGGCTCCTACTGCAGCCAAGGATTCTTGACCAAGAAATCTTCCAACAATCAAGACATCAGCAGTATTATAGAGCTGTTGAAAAATATTTGATAGCAAGATTGGGAAGGCGAAGCTTAAGAGCGAGGGAAGAATCGGACCATGTATCAGGTCCACTGTTCGTTTTTTATTCATAAGGCTATTATATCAGCTTTCGAAAGGAGCGACAAGAAACAGCAAACTATAGATGATCTAAAAACTTGAATCAAAAACCAAAAAAGCAGCGGATGTTCTCCACTACTTTAACAGCTTATTCTTCAATTTCGATTTCAAGTTCGTCGCCTAGGTCAAGTGTCACTTCTTCATTCACAGAATCTGCTTGAACTACGTCATCTTTTTTAGTTTCAACACCTTCTACAGAAGCTTCTTCTCCATCAATCAAACCAAATTGAACACGGACTTGATGGTCAATTTCATCAAAGATTTCTGGATTATCTGCCAAGTATTTCTTAGCATTTTCAGAACCTTGCCCGATTTTCTCATCCTTGTAAGAGTACCAAGCTCCTGCTTTTTTGATGATATCCAAATCGCTTGCAATCTTCAAAAGCTCACCTGTCTTAGAAATCCCTTCTCCGTACATGATTTCAACGAAGGCTTCCTTAAATGGCGGAGCCACCTTGTTTTTCACGACCTTAATCTTGGTTTCCTTACCGACATTGGTATCTTTTTGGTCACCAGTACCCTTGATTTGCGTGCTTCCACGAACATCCAAACGCACTGAAGCATAGAATTTCAAGGCACGTCCACCAGGAGTTGTTTCTGGATTTCCAAACATGACCCCAACTTTTTCACGCAATTGGTTGATAAAGATGGCAATTGTTTTGGTTTTATTGATAGAAGCACCAAGTTTACGCATGGCCTGACTCATCATACGAGCCTGCAAACCAACGTGGCTATCTCCGATATCTCCATCAATTTCCGCACGAGGGACAAGGGCCGCAACTGAGTCGACTACGACAAGGTCCACAGCACCTGAGTCAATCAATTTTCCTGCAATTTCAAGACCTTGCTCTCCTGAGTCTGGTTGAGACAAGAGCAATTCGTCAATGTTGACACCAAGGGCCGCAGCATAAGCGGGATCAAGGGCATGTTCTGCATCGATAAAGGCTGCAATACCACCTTCTTTTTGAGCTTGTGCAACTGCATGAAGGGCAACTGTTGTCTTACCAGATGACTCTGGTCCATAAATTTCAATGATACGTCCCTTAGGATAACCACCTGAACCAAGGGCAATGTCAAGAGCCAAGGAACCTGAGCTCATCACCTGCACCTTTTGCTCGGCACGTTCACCCAAACGCATGATTGATCCCTTACCAAAGTCTTTCTCAATCAATTTAAGAGCGTCATTCAAGGCTTTTTCACGTTCTGCCCCGAATTTTTTTGAAATTTCATCTAATTTTTTTGGTTTTTTCGCCATTCTATTCTCCTACATTCTAATGGTCCTCAGACCTATCTACTATTATATCAAAAGTTAGTCACTTAATAAAGCCTTGCGAACTAGGTTAAAGGCATGCATAACTGCAATGTGACGTACATCTGCTCGACTTCTGCCTCCAATATTAACCTTGATGACCTCAGTTCCATGCTCTTGAGCCAAGCCTATGAAGACTGTCCCAGCTGGATGTCCTTCTAGGCTATCTGGTCCTGCCACTCCAGTCAAACTAAGGCCAAAATCAGACTTAGTCTTGATTCGTGCTTGCTCAGCCATCTTCTGAGCTGTAAATTCAGACACCACACCATGTTCTTCCAAATCCTTGACAGGAATATCCAACATCTTTGATTTTTCCTCCAGGCTATAGGTTACAAAACCACCCTTAAATATACTTGAAGCTCCTGAAAAATCTGCCACAGTAGCTTGGAAAAGCCCTGCCGTTAAACTCTCTGCAGCCGTGATGGTTTTCCCTTGTTTTTTCAGTTCTTCTACCACAATGCTGGCCAAACTGGACTCTTCCCCATAACCATAACAAAGGTCTCGTAAAGAAATTCCTTCGAAAGTCTGGCGGTCCAAGATTTGATTTTCCAAGATATCCAGCGCTTGATTCGCCTCTTCTTGGCTGCTAGCTTTTGTTGACAGACGCAGAGTAACTTCTCCTGTCTTGGCATAAGGGGCCAAGGTCGGATCTGTTTGATTATCAATCAAATCAGACAAAATCGTAACCAACTGACTTTCACCAATCCCAAAGAAACGAAGAACTCGGGAATATAGCTTACTCCCTGTCATCAACTTAGGTAGAAGTTGGTTTAAAACCATGGGTTTTAATTCACTTGGTGGACCGGGAAGGACGACATAGGTCACTCCATCGACTTCCAATATTCCCCCCACAGCCAGTCCTGTTTCGTTGGGCAGCGGAGTCGCTCCTTCTACAATTTGAGCTTGTCTTTCGTTATTCGGTGTTCGGGCATAGTCTGGTCGCTGGGCAAAAAAGACATCCAACTTCTCCTGTGCCTGAGGATCGAAGACTAATGCTTTCCCTAAGAATTTAGCCAAAGTTTGTTTGGTCAAATCGTCCTCAGTTGGCCCCAAACCACCTGTTAAAATCACCAGATTGCTCCGTTGACTGGCAATTTCGAGCAAAGACAAGAGACGAGCTTCATTGTCTCCTACAGCCGTCTGAAAATATACGTCTACCCCAATCTCTGCTAGTTTTTCCGACAAAAACTGGGCATTGGTATTAACAATCTGTCCTGTCAAAATCTCTGTTCCAACAGCAATGATTTCTGCTTTCATGTTTCCTCCTACCTATCTATTCGTATTTTTTTGAAAAAATCGCAGGAAATTTCCCACGATTAATTTTTTATTTGTATTAAAAAACGAACTATTCTACTTCATTTGTTACAAAGACACCTTGTTGTTGATTATCCCCATTAGCAACAGGCACCCGTCCAAACAAATCTTCAAATAAGACAACATTTGTTTCAAGCTGAGTGACTTCTTCTTGCCCCAAAGAACGTCGCAATATATTCTGCATTTCCAACATATGCTCTCTAGAAACAATCTGGTAAGAAATGCCTTGCAACATCTCTCCCTCACCCTTCAACTGTTGTGATTCAATGGTTTTAAATGAATCTTTATAGCCCAACAAGCTTGGAATACTTTTTGCAGATAAATCAATGTTGGTTTGCATATTCGTACTTAGGGCTTTTAAAATAGATTGGTAGTGACTGACACTATTCAAACTAAGAACTTTTTCAACAACCTTTTGAATGACTTCACGCTGACGCTTCTGACGTCCGTAGTCTCCTTCTGGGTCTTGATAACGCATGCGGGAATAAACAAGCGCTTCTTCTCCATTTATTGTCTGTTCTCCAACACCGATAGAAATGGTATTAAATTCCTCTTGATCACTAATAGAAATTGGGAAGCCTAGCGTGTTGTTGACGGTTATGCCACCCACTGCATCTACCAATTGTTGCAATCCTTGCATATTAACCATAATGTAGCGATCGATATGGATATTCATCATCTTTTGAATGGTTGAAATAGCTAACTCTGCACCACCACCAGCATAGGCAGCGTTTAACTTCGCTTCTTCAATACTACCATCTTTATGTTGAATTTTAGTCAGGATATCACGCTCCAAACTCAACATCATGGTCTTTTTCGTGTGCGGATTAACTGTCAAAAGAATCATGGAATCACTATTTCCAGCCCATTGATCTGTACGCTCTACATTCCCAGTATCAACCCCCATCAAAAGAATCGTTAAGGGTTCAGTCGCCTCAATAACATTGGTTTCTTCTCCGATTTTTTTATAGGTTTTTGATAAGGTTTGTGTACCTTGCTGATAAATAGTATAAGCAAAAACACCCACACCCAAAACTGTCACAGCTAGAAAAGCTAGCACCATTCCAATAATTTTTTTAACCATATTTCTATTAATCTATCAGTCTACCCATCTGGTAAACGTCGATAAATCCCCCTTCTTCTATGTACGCACCGCGCTCTTGTCTACCTTCAATTACAAAGCCATATTTTTGATATAGATGAACTGCAGCCAGATTACGAGTTTGGACAGTTAGTTGAAGTCGACGAAGAATGCCACTAGCCTGCGCCCATTCTACGATTTCTTCAAGTAACAAACTTCCCAGTCCATTATTCCAATATTTCTTACCAATCACAATAAAGAGATCTCCAATATGACGAACTCTCTTGCGTTGATCAGCTGTGATATTTACAAGACCAGCAATTTCATCATTCAGCAAGGCAAGTAAAGTGATTTGATTTTCCGAGTGAGCCTGTTTATCCAAAAACAACTCCATCTCAGTATCTGTCATTAAAATGCCATTCCTGTCCAGACTGGTAAAATCTGTTTCTAAACTGACACGATTTAAAAATGTCACTAACTCAGCCACATCACCAGGTTCTGCTTCCCTAATGAGCAACTCATACTCCATGATGAAGCTCCTCTAAGAGTTTTTCTGCACGCAAGCCCTTTGCTTGGAAATGTAATCTGCGACCGTCTTCTTCTTTTAGAATTTCCAATTCTAAATAATTATCTGGCAAGGCATCACCTAAAAGATGTCCCCACTCGATGACAGTTACCCCACCACCAAAGAGAAACTCATCCAAATCAATAGAATCCGCATCTCCCTCAATACGATAAACATCTAGGTGGTAAAGCGGAAGACGACCTTCATACTCTCTTACGATAGTGTAGGTTGGACTCTTAATCATCTGGAAAATCTGTAACCCTTTAGCTAGACCTTTTGTAAAGGTCGTTTTGCCTGCTCCAAGTTCTCCAGTTAGAATTAAAACATCATTCTTTTCTAATAAGTAGCCCAAACGTTCACCTAAGGACTGTAACTCTTCTTCGTTTTTAGTGTACATATTTCTATTATACCAAAAAGTTGTCCTTTGTCGAGATATTATCTGTGAATTCCATATTATAAATTGTAAAACTAGAACTATCTCTTTTTTTGTTCTTAAAATAGAAACAGCAAGAAGACAACTAACAAGATATCTCTCATCAAATGACTGTAAAATGAAACTTCCCAGCGAATGACTTTTGGCACCAATAGTCCTAGAAATAGCATTCCCAAGGTAATATAAAAGGTCATGGATAATAGCATCCAAGGATTTCTGAGAAAGATTAGAATAGCTAGTCCACTAATAAAACACATTTCCTTCTTTCCCAAAATCTTTTTCAATCCATTTACATACTTCTGAATTGGTAGAAAAACTAACAAATCAATACCAAATAAGAAAAAGAAACTCGGAAGAAAGGCTTCCACAAATCCTTCTACGGATGTATTTCCTACAAGGATATGTTCTATGACAATTAAAGCTAAACCCAAAATGTTTACTAAGAGTAACAAAGTATACAAGAGTTGTTTCTTATCTGCTCTAAAAACTGAATAAGATTGATTTCGCTGTCCACTATAGTAGTTTAGCCCTGCACCAATACTGGCAAGGAGCAACATGCCAACTAAATAATAGAAGCAGTTTTGATTTAACATCAAGGCCCAAGTCGATAAACTTAAACAAGAACAGCTACTAAGACCAAAAAACGTCAGCAATAACAAAACACGAATTTGCTTTTTCATTTTTTCCATCATTCTTCCTCCCTACTTGCTCTTATTATAGGCTAGAAATTCTTACCATTGCTAAAATATTTCTCAACTGTCAGTTTTCTACTCTAAAATGCAAAAAAGTTTGATGCAAGTATCCCTTACATCAAACTTTTATTATTTCTCTTAAAACCAAAGAGCAATTTCTCGCTTAGCTGACTCTTCTGAATCTGAACCATGTACAACATTTTGGATAACCTCATTTTCTCCAGCAGCTTTTGCAAAATCACCTCGAATCGTTCCTGGTAAAGCTTCTTCTGGACGAGTTGCCCCCATCATAGTACGCCAAGTTTCGATTACTTTGGGGCCTGAAATGATACCCACAAGAACTGGGCCTGAAGTCATAAATTCACGAATCGGTGGGTAAAAACTTTGACCAACCAAGTCCTGATAGTGCTGGTCAATTAACTCTTCTGAAAGCTGTGAACGCAACTCCAATTTTTCGATTGTCAATCCACGTTGTTCGATACGTTTCAACACCTCACCCACTAATCCTCTTTTTACACCGTCTGGTTTAATGATAAAAAATGTTTGTTCCATACCCGTCTCCTTTGTCAGCTTCTTTCTTTTATTTGGTTCTATAATATTTGTAGTGGGTAAATCCCCTATGGATATTATGGAGCCTATTTTGTTGTAGAAAAAAAGTCCCATAAGATCTATAATGAAAAGCGACAAAACAACTCATTAGAAAGATTCATATGGAA